>NZ_RZOF01000066.1:0-22234 GCF_003998955.1 Mesorhizobium sp. M4B.F.Ca.ET.017.02.2.1
CAGGTTGCCGGCAACGATGCCGTCGGCGCCATTGTCCTCGGTGACGTCGTCGGTCGAGACGCCGCCGATCACCGCGCTGTCGTTGGTGCCATGGATGGTGACGGTGACGAGCTGGCTGTCGCTGCCGCCATGGCCGTCGTCGGCCGTGATCGTGTAGGTGAGGGTCAGCGTCTCGCCGGCGGCAAGAAAATCAAAGGCCTGGGGCGTCGAGTTGAAGGTCCAGGTCAGATTGTGGGTCTCGCCCGGATTGGCCGACAGCGATGCCGGCGACACCGTCAGCATGTTGATTACGGCGGCGCTGTTCAGTCCGCCGGTGGTGCCGCCGAGCGACACCGAGGTCACGCTCGCGCTCACCGTATCGGAAACATCTGCATCGTTCACCGTCAGCGTGCCGCTGGCGGTCAGGGGCGAATTGGTCTCGGTGAGCGACGCGGCGGCGCTGTCCGTGGTCACCAGATGGATGTCCGGCTTGTCGTTCGTGCCGGTGAACTGGATGGCGGCGGTGGCCCAGCTCAGCGTGCCGTTGCCGAGCTGGATGGCGTAGGTCACATAGTCGACAAGGACCTGTCCGGCGGCAAGCGACTGCAACAGTCCGTCGATGCTGGCCGTGCTGTAGTGGATCGTGCCGTCACTGGCTATCCAGATCTTGGCGCCCAGTTGGCTGGTGTCGGTGGTCCCGGCGGCTCCCGCGCTGTCGTTGGAGCTGGAGTATGTAATGTCCTTGGTCAGCAGGTCCGCCGGCGCATATGTCTTCGTCGCTGTCGAGGCACTGATGGTGTCGTCGATGGAGTAGAGAGTCTTGGCCGCGCCGCCCAGGTCGTTCGCCAGCACATTCAGAATCAGAATGCCAGTCGCATCTTCCGAATAGAGGAAGGTGTCATCCTTGGCCTGCGGTGTGTTGGAAAAAGACGTCGTGGTGCCGCCGGCACCGGTGACCTGAGTAGCCATTTTTCACCCCTGTTGTTTAACGACAGACGCCCCACCGCCTGTCGACCCCATTGAAAGACCAGCCGCTTCTTGACTGAAAATGTTGCACAGCCGGCGCGCAGATACCGGCAGACATCGATTGTATCAGCGCACCAGAGGGCCCCGATGCCGGCGCTGAGCTACGGCCAGCAAAATGCGTGGCCGGTCACAGGCGGGTGGTGGCTCAAATGGTGATGGCTGCGGCGAAAGCGATCGCCGCGCTGCGTCTCCCCAGCCCCTTTAGCGTCGCTTAACCCGTTGTTGCCGGTCGGGGGCCATTTTATTCGACGCTTATATTAGGGTATTATTAACCCTGTCAGCGAGGAGGCGTCAACATCCTGCTTGGCATAACAGTTAATATTACGGCCGCTACTCATTTCAGCGCATGGCCGCAGGACCGGTTGCGCGGCAATCGACGCATCCGGAAGATAGGCTGCGCCGGTAGAGACCCCGTGGTTCAGCTCCGCCTTGCCGCTCTTTTCCTCGTGCGGCCAAGAAGGCAGGGGCCGATGGCCCGGCGGCGTTGCCTGGCAGAGGCGCGTTTCGCAAAGCAGTCGCGGGCATCAGAATCCGATCAGGCCGCCGCCTTTCAGGCCAAGCATCCGGCGCTTCGGCCGCACCGCGATCTCGTGGCCGAACTCGGTGAGCCGGTCGGCGAGAGCTAGCTTCCCGCCAACGACAGGCCGCTGGCGCGTTCGCGCAGCAGGGCCAGCAACTCGCTTCGGCGCGCCTCGGGCGTGTCGACGGGCAGGACGAAACAGAGCGTCTTGTTGATGGCGCCGTGGCCGTCCTGGATCGGCGCGGCCATGCACCAGGTGAAGCGGTCAGCGAGTGCCGCGGTCTCGCTGAAGCCCTGCTGGCGCGCCAGTTCGACGTCGGCGAAGAATTCTTCCGCAGGAATGATCCGGCCGTCGGGCAGTTTGTAGTCGCCGGCGGGAATGAAGCTCTTCAGCTCTTCCTTGCCCATATGGCCGACCAGCAGACGTCCCGACGCCGTCCACGGAATCGGCACCTCGACGCCGACATCGCTGGAAATGCGGAACGGTCCGGGCGAATCGCGGCAGTCGAGGACGACGTATTTGTTGCCGCGCAGCCCACACATCTGAACCGTCTCGCCGGTCTCCGCCGCCATCCTGTCCAGCGTCTCCAGGATGCGCCGGTAATGCGCGTTGTGGTGCGAATAGGCCCAGCCGAACAGGTGCATCGCCCGGCCGAAATAGACATAGCCCTCGGTGCCGACAGTCTCGAGCATCTCGGCTTCGAGCAGGCGGTTGACGATCTCGTAGGTGGTCGAGCGCGGCGCACCGATCATCTTGGCGAGGTCGCCGACGCGCACCGGCGCGCGGTGCCTGAGCAGCGCCTCGAGCAGCATGATGACGCGGTCGATGCCACGGCGCCGCTCGCCACCTTGCGGTGACGCACCGCCAGCCTCGATCAGATCGGTCTTGCCATCGCTCATTTCAGCCGCCCGAAATCATTTTTAAGTCCTCGTCTCAAGACGCTTGAAAGAAGTCAAGGCTCGGTCTAGCATCCCTTCTGTCCGATATACAGACATGATGTCTGAAATACCGGACAGATTAACGAGCCGGACAGAGAAGTCCAGACGAAAAAACGGGCGGTTCCGCAACGCGGCAACCGGCGGGTTTTGTCGTCCCGACCCCGCGCGCCCGGACACAACCACTGAAGGGGAACAGTCATGATGAAATCGTCGTTTTTCGCATCCGCCAGCGCCCTTTGCCTCGGTCTCGTCCTGGCCCTGGGCGTAGGCTCGCAAGCCAATGCCGCCGCCAAATGCATCAAGGGCGACCGCAAGGCGCCGTACACGATCGGCTGGGCCAACATTTATTCGGTGCCGACCTGGATGAAGCAGACGCAGGGCACCATCGAGGCCGAGGTCGAGGCGCTGAAGAAGCAGGGTCTGGTCGACAAGCTGGTGGTGACCGACGCCCAGGGCGACGCCAACGTCCAGATCCAGCAGATCCAGTCGATGATCGATTCCAATGTCGACGCCATCATCCTGATTGCCGGTTCCTCGACCGCCCCGGCGCGCGTCATCGCCGACGCCTGCGCCAAGGGCATCGCCATCATCAATTTCGACAGCCTCGTCGACACCGACCAGGTGACCGCCAAGGTCAACACCGATTCCTCGCAGTGGGGCGACCAGGCCGCCAAATTCCTGATCGACGCCATCGGCGGCAAGGGCAAAATCCTGATCCTCAACGGCCCGGCCGGCGTCTCGGTCAGCGACGACCGCCGCAAGGGCGCCGATGCCGAGCTCAAGGCGCATCCCGATGTGAAGGTCCTGGCCGAGACCAACACGCCCTACAATGTCGCACCGGCGCAGGAAGCCGTCACCAGCCTGCTGTTCGCCAATCCCGAGATCGACGGCATCCTGTCGCTTGGCGGCGCGCTGTCGGCGGGCGCGGTGCTGGCGCTCGACAAGCAGGGCCGCGACCAGGTGCCGATCACCGGCGAGAACGCGCGCCAGTTCCTCGAACTGTGGAAGGAAAAGGGCCTGAAGAGCTGGGCCACCATGCAGCCGAACTGGCTCGGCGCCTTCGCCACCTACACCGCTGTCCAGGCGCTTGAAGGCAAGGACGTGCCGGCCTTCGTCAAGATCCCGCTGCCGGTGATCGACAATTCCAACATCGACGAATACCTCGCCAGGGCCAAGGATTTCCCGGCTGACGGCTACATCTATTCGCCCTACGATGAGGAGCTGTTCAAGAAGCTGCTGGCGCAGAAATAAGCCGGAAGGGTTGTAGCATTGACAACCAGGGCTCCGCTCCTTGCCGCGCGGGGGGTGTCGAAGGCTTTCTTCGGCAACCCCGTCCTGCGCGAGGTTTCGATCGCTCTCCAGCCCGGCCGCGTGCATGCGCTGCTCGGCGAGAACGGCGCCGGAAAGTCGACGCTGATCAACCTTCTGTCCGGCGCGCTGCGCCCGGACGGTGGGACGATCGAGGTCGACGGGCGCGCCGTCGCGCGCATGACGCCGGCGCTGGCGCGGCAGGCGGGCATTGCCGTCGTGCAGCAGGAACTCAGCCTGACGGCCAGCCTTTCGATTGCCGAGAACATCGGCCTCGGCGCCTATCCGAAGCGCTTCGGCCTGGTCGACTACAATGAGCTCGCCGCCCGGGCCAGGGCGGCGTGCGGCCTCGTCGGGCTGCACGAGCCGCTGTCGACGCCGGTCGGGCATCTGCCGCTCGGGCGCCGGCAGATGGTGGAGATCGCCAAGGCGCTCTACCGCCGGCCGCGCGTGCTGATCCTTGACGAGCCCACCTCGTCGCTGTCGGCGACGGAAACGAAAATCCTGACAGACCTTCTTGAACGGTTGCGTCGGGAAGGCATCGCCATCCTCTATATCTCGCACCGGCTGAACGAAGTGATGGCGCTCTGCCAGCATGTCACGGTGCTGAAGGACGGCACCTGCACGGCGGACCGCTCGCTGGACGGAACCGATGCCGCCGGGCTGGTGCGGCTGATGGTCGGCCGCGACCCCGGCGATCTCTTTCCCAGGTGGCAGCCTTCCGCGTCGACGGCCACGGCGATCTCGGTCCGCAACTTCTCGGCCGGCCTGATGCGCGACGTCGATCTCGACATCAGGACGGGCGAGGTGCTGGGCATCGGCGGCCTGGTTGGGCAGGGGCAGGAGGATCTGCTGCTCGGCCTCTACGGCGCCATTCCGGCAAGGACGGCTTCGGCGAGCGTCAATGGCGCGTCGGGCCTGCCCGGGGGCGTGCCGAAGGCCAATGCGCTCGGCCTCGCCTATGTGCCGGCCGACCGCAAGCGCGAGGGACTGCATCTGATCCACCTGATCATCACCAACATGATGCTGCCTGCTTTCGCGCGACTGCCGGCGCTGAAGCTGCGCAGCCGCCTGGCTGAGCGCAAGACGGCAAAGGGCCTTGCCGCGCAGCTTGCCATCAAGGGCGATCTCGAACGGCCGGCGCAGGCGCTTTCCGGCGGCAACCAGCAGAAAGTGGCGCTGGCGAAATGGATGCCGCACGATCCGCTGGTCCTGCTGCTCAACGACCCGACGCGCGGCGTCGATGTCGAGACCAAGCGCGAGATCTATTTGATGCTGCGCGCCTTCGCCGCCGCCGGCAAGGCCGTCGTACTGCTCAGCTCCGACACGCCGGAATTGGTGCATCTGTGCGACCGCGTGGCGGTGGTGCGGGAAGGCCGCATCGTCGCCACCCTCGAGCGCGCGGCGCTGAGCGAAGAAGCCATCGTGTCGGCGGCGATGGGCGCCGAGAAGCAGAAGGTCGCGGCATGAGCATTTCTTCCTCCGCGAAACCTGCCGGCTCGCTCTACTGGCCGGTGCAAGCGCGCCGCAACATCGGCGTGCGCAGCCTGTTCGTCGTCGTGCTGGCGTTTCTCATCGCCTACGGCGTGCTGTTCCCCGGTCTGTTCACGGCCTCCGGCTTCGCCAAATTCACCCAGAGCTGGTTTCCGCTGGCGCTGGTGGCGATGGCGCAGGCGATCCTCATGCTCGCCGGCGGCATCAGCCTGGCGATCGGCGCCACCGTCAGCCTCGGCGCCGTCATCGCCGCGACCACCATGGCCGGGCCGCTCGGCGTCGCCGGCGGCGCTGCTGCCGTTGCAGTGGCCGGACTCGGCATCGGGGCCGTCACCGGCTTCATCGTGGTGCGGCTTCGCCTGCCGGCGATCGTGGTGACGCTCGCCGGCTCCTTCATCATCGGCGGGGCCGCGCTGCTGGTCCTGCCGCGGCCAGGTGGCGCCATCCCGGAATGGCTCTCCGACCTGCTGGCCGGCGATACCCCCGCAGCCTTCGTGCTTCTGGTGATGATTGTCCTGCTGTGGAAGCTCTATCTGGCGACGCCGCTGGGATTGAGCCTCTATGCCGCCGGCGAGAATCCGGTCGGCGCCTATCGGTCCGGCGTGCCGGTCGATATGGCGCGCGTCGCCGCCTATGCGATCAGCGGCCTGCTCTCGACCAGCGCCGGCCTCTTCGTCGCGGCGCAGACGGGCTCGGGCGATCCGGTGATCGGCAACGCCTTCACGCTCAACTCCATCGCCGCCGCCGTGCTCGGCGGCATCGGCTTCCTCGGCGGGCAGGGCACCATGCGCGGCGCGCTGGCCGGCAGCCTGCTGCTCAGCCTGATGATCAGCGTCATGTTCTTCCTCGGCTTCACGCCGGTGGCGCAGTATGTCGCGCAGGGGCTGATCATCATCGGCGCCGTCGCCATCCCGCAATTTCGCAAGGTGCAGCCATGACAGCCTGGAACGACAGCGCGGGCGGCAGGCGCGCCGTGGCGATCCTGAAGAGCCGGCCTTTCCTTACCGTCGCCATCGTCGCGGCGGTCTGGATCGGCGCGAGCTTCGCCTCGCGTGGCTTCGGCGCCTATGGCCATCTGCGCTATCTGGTCGAACTTGGCGCCGTGATCGGCCTGGTCGCTGCGGGCCAGACCTTCGTCGTGATCGCCGGCGGCATCGATCTTTCCGTCGCGGCGATCGTCACCGTCAGCGCCATCAGCCTGCCGTTGCTGTCATGGCAGGCCGATCCGACCGGCCTTGCGCCGGTCCTCGCGGTGGTTGCGCTGACCACAATGATCGGCCTGGTCAATGGACTTGGCGTCGCGCTGCTGCGCGTTCATCCGATGATCATGACGCTGGCCATGGCGACCTTCCTGCAGGGTCTGCTGATCATCATTGCGGGCGGCAGCGCCGTTACGGCCGAAAACCCGCTCGTCCATTGGCTCGGCAATGCGCGGCCGGCCGGGATTCCCGCGGGCATTCTGCTCTGGGTGGCCGTTTCCGCGATCGTGCTGACGGTCATGCACGCCACGCCTTTCGGCGCGCGCATCTTCGCCATGGGCGCCAATCCGCTTGCCGCTACCCTGTCCGGCGTGCCGGTAACGTTGACGACGCTTGCCGTCTACGGCATCAGCGGCTTCACCGCGGGGCTCGCCGGCGTGCTTGTGCTCGGCATGAACGGACAGGGCTATGTCGGGATCGGCGATCCCTACCTGCTTGCCTCGATCGCGGCGGTGGTGCTCGGCGGCACGTCCATTCTCGGCGGGCTCGGCACCTATGCCGGGACCATTCCCGGCGCGATCCTGCTGGTGACGATCACCGCGCTGATCACCGTCGTCAACGCATCGCCCGGCTGGCGCAGCATCCTGTTCGGCTCGCTGATCCTCGGCCTGCTGCTTCTCTCAGGCAGGGAGCAGGCCCGCCGATGACAATTCGTCCAGCCGGTAGATGCGCCTTGCGGTGTCGAAAAACAGCGCCGCCTGCTCGTCCGCGGAAAGGCCAGCCGAAATGGCTTTGAAGCTGTCATACACCTCATCGAACGAGGCATGCAGGCCGGCGACGGGAAAGTCGGAACCGAACATGGCGCGCTTCGTGCCGAAGCAGTCGATGCAGTGCAGGACCACCGGCCGCAGGCTGTCGAGCGTCCAGTCATGATCGTAGGCGACGAGGTCGGAGATCTTGACGGCGACGTTGTCGCGCTGCGCCAGCAGGCGCAGCCCGTCGCGCCACCTGCGCATGCCGTCGGCGTCACGGTCGATCGGGCTGCCGCAATGGTTGAGGACGAATTGCTGGTCCGGAAACGCCGCGGCGAGGCGAGCGGCGTCAGCCAGTTGGCGCGGGAACACCATCAGGTCGAAGGAGAGACCGTAGCGCCCGAGCAGCTTCAGTCCGGAGCGCCAGGCCGGATCGTCCATGATGCCGTCGCGGGCGGCGAAGCGGCGCGCCGGATCAGGATCCCAGCTCAGAATGTCGCGGACGCCGACGACGCGGTCGAACGCGGCCTGCGCCTCGAACAGCGCCGGCGCCTGCCGGCTGGCCAGCGGCACATGGACGACATAGCGTGCAGGGATGCCCCGCGACTTGCCGAGCGTCTCCAGCCAGCGCGTCTCGCCCACGCAGTCGTCGGTGGCCCAGCCGGCTTCGACATGCACGCTGGCGACGACATCGTGCCGGCCGGCGTCGCGGAGGTAATCGTCGGGAAGATAGTTGCGACGCAACGGGCCAAGCTCGCCGAGGCCGCCGCGTTCGCCGGCCGTGGCGTTCAGCCAGGGGTGCCGGCCGAGGCCGAGGTCCCAGAGATGATGATGGGCGTCGATGATCGGTCCGGAGTAGGGGGCTGGCACGCGTTTCTCGCAGGCTGTGGGGAGCGCCGGCAATCGGTCAGGCCCTCGTTTGGCGATGGCGCAAGAGGTAGCATTCGATGAGCGAGAACACATCGGCTCCGCCGCTTGCCGTGCATGAAAATTTTTGGCTCGACGACCGCATTCGCGGCGTGCCGCCCGGCACGGCCGCGCTAGACAGCAGCCATGTCGGACTGCAAGGCTGGCATCCTGCTGGTGGCCGCATGTCGCTGCCTTTGCTGACGCTCGACGAGGCCGCCTTCGCGTCAAATCGCGACCTGTTCCTGCGCTATGTCCGTGGGCATGGCGCAGAGATCGCGCCGCATGCCAAGACGCCGATGGCGCCCGATCTTGCTCGGTCACTGGTCCAGGCTGGCGCGTGGGGCACCACGGTCGCCGACATCAGGCAGGCCACGGTGATGCTCAAGGCCGGATTGACGCGGCTGATCATCGCCAACGAGGTCGGCGGCACGGGCGGCGCGAGCCGGCTCGCGGCGCTCGCCGCTGCCTGGCCGAGCGCCGACTTCTATGTCTTCGCCGACTCGGTCGCCGCCGTGAACGCGCTGGCGCAGGCCTGGCTCGCCAATGCTGCGCTTGCTCCGTTGCGCGTGCTGGTCGAGCTTGGCGCGGCGAGGGCAGGTGCGCGAAGCACCGCCGAGGCCGAGGCGATCGCCGATGCGATCGCGGCGACCGGCGGACGCTTGCTGATCGCAGGCGTTGCGACCTATGAAGGGGCAGCCGCGCAGCCCGATCCGGTGCGCACCGACGAGGTCGTCTCGGCGCTGCTGGCGAATGTCGGCGACATGTTCCTCAGGCTGCGCGCCCGTGTCGGCGGCGAGGCGCCGCTGATCATGACGGCCGGTGGTTCGGTCTTCTTCGACAAGGTGGTCGCGGCGCTTTCGCCGCTTGCCGCGAAGGACGGCAACGCGAGGCTGGTGCTGCGCAGCGGCGCCATCTTCTTCCACGACCATGGCGTCTACGACCGATCGCTGGGCGCGGTCGATGCCCGCAACGGTTTTGCCGTCGATGGCGCCGGCGCTTCGGCGCGGCGTTCGTTCCGCCCGGCGCTGCGCATCTGGGCGGAGGTGCTGTCGCGGCCGGAGACCGGTCTCGCCATCTGCGGCATGGGCATGCGCGACGTCTCGTTCGACCAGGGCTTCCCGAAGCCGCTCACGGTCTATCGCGGCGGCCAGTCGCTTGCGGTGCCGCTAAGAGGCGAGGTCGTGAAACTCAACGACCAGCACGCCTTCCTGTCGCTTCAGCCGGACGATGACATCGCCGTCGGCGACGTCATCGAATTCGGCATTTCGCATCCTTGCACCTGCCTCGACCGCTACCGCGTCATCTTCGGCGTCGATGGGAGCGGGCATGTGACGCACGCCTTCCCGACCTATTTCGGCTGACCAGGGCCACAAGAAGAGAACCTCGAAAGGATCCGACATGATCAAATACTTCCAGTCTGGCTCCCGAATGTCGCAGGCCGTCGTCTATGGGGGCATGGTGCACATAGCAGGACAGGTCGCCAACGACCGCAAGGCCGGGATCGAGGCGCAGACCAGCGATGTGCTGGCCAAGATCGAGTCGCTGCTCATCGAAGCCGGCAGCAGCAAGTCGAAGCTCGTAGCGGTCAACATCTTCCTGCCGCAGATCGGCGACTTCGATGCGATGAACAAGATCTACGATGCCTGGGTGGACCCAACGCGGCTGCCTGCCCGCGCCTGCGTCGAGGCGCGGCTGGCCGATCCGGACCTGCGCATCGAGGTCACGGCGGTCGCGGCTGTCTGAGGGGGGAGCCATGCATACCGGCCTCGTCCATACGCTCGATTTCGACCGCGACGGCAAGACGCTCGCGCACTTGAGCATTCCGTTCTCGATCGACCGCTCGCCCTATTTCCAGGTCAAGGTGCCGATCTGCCTGATCCGCAACGGCGAAGGCCCGTCGCTGCTTTTGATGGCCGGCAATCACGGCGACGAATATGAGGGCGAGTTGTCGTTGGCCAAGCTTGTGCGCAGGCTCGATCCCAAGCGGATCAGGGGTCGCGTCACCATCCTGCCGATGGCGAACGCGCCGGCGGTGATGGCCGCCAAGCGCTGCTCGCCGCTCGACGGCGGCGACCTCAACCGCGCCTTTCCGGGCGATCCCTCGGGCACGCCGACCAGCCGGCTGGCCATTTTCCCCGAGACCAAGCTGTTTTCCCGCCACGACGTCGTCTTCGACATCCATTCCGGCGGCACCTCGATGGAGCATCTGCCGACGGCGTTGGTCGAACGCAATGCCGAGCCCGAGCGCCACCGGCGCGGCTTCGAATTGATGCGCACGCTCGGCATGCCCTATGGCTTCATTGCCGACAATGGCACAGCCTCGCCAACCTCGATGGGTGCCGCGCGCCGGGCCGGCGCCGTCGGTGTCAGCGGCGAGTTCGGCGGCGGCGGCACGGCGACGGTGGATTCCATGGCGCTCACCGCGCGCGCACTCGACAGGCTGATGGTGGCGCTGGGCGTGGTCGAGGCCCCTGTGCTCGCGCCGGATGCCAAGGCTGCCGCTCCAACGCGCCTGCTTTCGCTATCCCGCCACAGTCAGGGCATTTATGCGACGCGGCGCGGCTGGTTCGAGCCCGCCGTCAGGCTCGGTGACAGCGTGAGCGCTGGACAATTGGCCGGCTGGTATCACGACCTCGAACGGCTTGATGTCGACGAGGAAGCCTTGCATTTCGCCGAGAGCGGCATCGTGCTGTCGCGCCGGCTGCACACGATGTGCGAGGCTGGCGACTGTCTGATGCAGGTGGCCGAGCCGGTCGAAGGCTGAAGACCGAGGCTCCTGGCCTCACTACGAACTCGAGGATCAGCATGCAGCTATCGATGTGGACCTATCCCTGGGACATCCAGGATCTCGGCCTTGAGACGGTCGAACGCGATCTAACCCAGCGCGCGGGACTGAACATGATCAGCCTCGCCACGTCCTACCATGCCGGGCGGTTCCTGCAGCCGCGCAGCCCGCGCCGGAAGGCCTACTTTCCGGAGGACGGCACCATCTACTTCCAGCCGACGGCGGCGCGCTGGGCCGACCTTGCCATCCAGCCCAAGGTGGCCGATGTGATCGGCGAAGGCGGCGACGTGCTCGGCCAGCTCGTGCGCCGTCGCGAGGCGGGCCGGCCTGGGGTCTCGTGCTGGACAGTTTGCCTGCACAACACCCGCCTCGGCATGCTTCACCCCGAGGCCGTCACCCGCAACGCCTTCGGCGATGCCAACTACTACAATCTCTGTCCCTCGCATCCGGACGCGCGCGCCTATGTCCGCGCGCTGGTCGCGGATATCTCGCACGGCTACAGGCCGGACAGGATCGAGCTCGAGAGCCCATCCTTCATGGGCTTTGCGCATGAGTACCATCACGAAAAAGATGGTGTCGGCCTGACGCCGGAGGACGATTTCCTGCTGTCGCTGTGCTTCTGCCCATCCTGCCTGGATCGCGCCGCCAAGGCCGGTGTCGATGGCGAGCCGGCGCGAAAGCTGGTCAGGCAATGGATCGCCGAGGCCTGCGAGCGCGCCGTGCCCGAGCGGCGCTTTCCCGACTTTCCGGCAAGCGGGCTCGATACCTTCCTGCCGTGGCCGGAACTTCACGCCTATCTCGCCTGGCGCTTCGAGCCGGTGACCAGCCTGGTCGCCGAGCTGCGCGAGGTGGCGCACCCGTCAACCAGGGTCGTCATCATCGATCTGAAGGAGGGCTGGCTCGGCGGCTGCGATCTCGCCGCGCTCGGCAAGGTCTGCGATGGGGCGATCCTGTGCGCCTATGACATGCAGGCGGGCGATGTCGCTGGACTGCTCGAAGCCGGACGCGCGGCGCTCGGCCCGGAAAAGTTCCTCGGCACCGGCTACCGGCTCTTTTATCCGGAGATGGCCGGCGCGGACGTGCTCGCTGCCAAGGTGAAGCCGGGGAGGGCGCCCGGCGTCGACGGCATCAACTTCTACAATTACGGCCTCGTTCCCGCCGCGCGGCTCGACTGGGTCGGCGCGGCGCTGTCAGCTTGAGAAGCGGAACCCGGAACGATCTGCCGGCTGATGCATTTTGGCCCTGTGCCAATCAGCTGGAGACATCATGCGAATTGCCCATGTCGCGCCGCTCTATGAGTCCGTGCCGCCGAAACTCTATGGCGGCACCGAGCGGATCGTCTCCTACCTGACGGAAGCGCTGGTGGCGCTGGGGCACGAGGTGACGCTGTTCGCCAGCGGCGACAGCCGCACCTCCGCGAGGTTCATCCCTGGCCGGGAATGCGCGCTTCGCCTCGACCCGCGCCCGAAGAAATCGGAGATAGCAGCGCATCTGGCGATGCTGGCCGAGGTCCGCGAGCGAGCGCACGAGTTCGACCTCATCCACTTCCATCTCAGCCATTTCCTGCATTTTCCCTTCTTCGCGGATATGGCCGGACGGACGGTGACGACGCCGCATGGCAGGCTGGACTATGTCGATCTGGCGCCCGCCTACCGGCGCTTCCCGCGCTTTCCGATGATCTCCATCTCGCGCAGCCAGAGAGCGGGGCTGGCCGAGGCCAACTGGCTGGCGACGATCCACCACGGATTGCCGATCGATATCTACCGGCCCGCTTTCGAGTCGACGAAGGAGGAACCGTACCTTGCCTTTCTTGGTCGGCTTTCGCGCGACAAGCGGCCTGACCGCGCCATCGAGATCGCGCGCCGCTCGGGGTTGAAGCTGAAGCTGGCGGCCAAGATCGGCGACGACGACCGCGCCTATTTCCATGACGAGATCGAGCCGCTGATCGACGGTGACCGCGTCGACTATGTCGGCGAGATCGCCGAGCACGAGAAGGCCGACTTCCTCGGCAAGGCGGCCGGCCTGCTGTTCCCCATCGATTGGCCGGAGCCGTTCGGCCTTGCCCCGATCGAGGCGATGGCCTGCGGCACGCCGTCGATTGCCTGGAATCGCGGCGCCTTGCCGGAGATCATCGACCAGGGCGTGACTGGATTTGTCGTGGAGTCGATGGACGAGGCGATCGAGGCAGTGCCGGCGCTGCTTCGGCTGGACCGTCGAAAGGTCAGGGCGGCCTTCGAAAAGCGCTTTTCCGCCACCAGAATGGCTCGCGACTATGCAGCGGCCTATGCGCGCCTCATCGGCGGTTCAGCCGAAGCGAAGGCGTCGTGAGAGGCGCAGCCTGATCCGGGGGCGAAACAAACGGGAAGAAACCGATGACAGAGCTCGACGAGCGCAAGCTTGATCCCGCCGTTGCCCTTGCCTCGCTGGACGAGACCGCGCCGCGCGAACCGCACCGGCTGTTCGCGCTGAAGCAGGGCGACTGCTTCGTGGTGGCCGATGCCTATGGCGACATCAGGGGCGCAGGTGACGGCTTCTTCCGCGACGACACGCGCGTGCTTTCGGAGTTCCGGCTGACCGTCGGCGGCCGGCAGACCTCGCTGCTCGGCGCCTCGCTCAGCCAGGACAATGTGCTGTTCACCAGCAACCTCACCAATCTGCCGATCCAGAGCGCCGGCGGGCGAGACATTTCACAAGGTGCAATCCATGTCGAGCGCGTCAGGCTGATCTGGCAAGACCGGCTGTTCGAGCGCATCACGCTTTCCAATTACAGCCAGGAGACGTCGGCGATCCGCGTTTCGCTGCACTTTGCCGCCGACTTCCGCGACATGTTCGAAGTGCGCGGCTCGACACGGGCAAAGCGGGGCACCGCGCACGCGGCCAAGATCGATGCGACGTCGGTGCTGCTTCGCTATGACGGGCTGGACGGGCTGGCGCGCCTGTCGGCGATATCGTTCTCTCAGGCGCCCGATCAACTGACGGACAGCCGCGCCGATTTCCTCGTCGCGGTGACCAAGCGTTCCAGCAAGGTGCTCTATGTCGAGGTCGGTTCGGAGGTTGTCGAGACCCCGGATCGCGATCGCTTCCGCGCCGCAGCGGCCCGCGCCCGTTTCGGGATGCGGGCAAAGCGCCGCCACGGCGCCACGGTGCACAGTTCGGGCCGCGTCTTCAACGACTGGGTCGAGCGCGCCCGCGCCGATGTGGCGCTGCTCACCACCGAACTCGCGACAGGGCCCTATCCCTATGCCGGCATCCCCTGGTTTTCGACGGCATTCGGCCGCGACGGGGTGATCTCGGCACTGCAGATGCTCTGGCTCAACCCCGGTCTGGCGCGCGGCGTGCTTGCCTTCCTCGCCCAGCACCAGGCGACCGAGACGTCGCCGTTCAGCGATTCACAGCCGGGCAAGATCATGCACGAAACCCGCAAGGGCGAGATGGCGGCGCTGCGCGAGCTTCCCTTCGGGCGTTACTATGGCGGCGTCGACACCACGCCGCTCTACATCCATCTCGCCTGCGCCTATGCGGAGCGCACCGGCGACATGGACTTCATCGACACGCTGTGGCCGTCGCTCAAGGCCGCGGCCGAATGGACTGAAGAGGCGAGCCGGGAGACCGGGTTCGTCACCTATCAGCGCGCTGCCGAATCCGGCCTCGCCAACCAGGGCTGGAAGGACAGTTTCGACTCCGTCTTCCATGCCGACGGCCGCATCCCCAAAGGACCAATCGCGCTGGTCGAGGTGCAGGGCTACGTCTTTGCCGCGTTCCGGGGGCTGGCGGCGCTGGCACGGCGCCGGGGCGGATATGCGGAGGCCGAGCACTGGGAGGAACGGGCCGAGGAAATACGGATCGCGGTCGAGCGCGATTTCTGGGTGGACGACCTGAATTTCTATGCGCTGGCGATCGACGGCGCCGGTGAGCCCTGCAAGGTGCGGACGTCGAATGCCGGGCATCTTCTGTTTGTCGGGTTGCCCCAGCCCGAGCGGGCAAAGCTGGTCGCCGACCAATTGCTTTCGGCTCCCTTCCATTCGGGCTGGGGCCTGAGGACGCTTGCCGACGACGCCGTGTTCTTCAACCCGATGTCCTATCACAACGGTTCGATTTGGCCGCATGACACCGCCATCTGCGGCGTCGGCCTGGCGCGCTATGGCGAGCGCGAAAGCGTGGTGCGGCTGATGAGCGGCACGTTCGAGTCCGCCGTGCATTTCAACATGCGGCTGCCGGAACTGTTCTGCGGCTTCACCCGCGCGCCGGGCGAGGCGCCCATCGCCTATCCCGTCGCCTGCCTGCCGCAAGCCTGGTCGGCCGGCTCCGCCTTCATGCTGATGCAGGCCTGCCTCGGCCTGGAAATCGATGGGTGGGAGGGCGAGGTCCGCGTCACGCGGCCAAGGCTGCCGATCGGCATCGACATGCTTACACTTCGGCACCTGACCGTCGGCGACCGGGCGGTCGACCTGACATTCCAACGCGTCGGCGACCGGGTCGTCGCCTTCCTTGCCGACCGGCATGAGGGGTTGGTGCCGCTCATCGTGCGAACTTAGCCAAGGGTTCGCTCGCCGCCTGACAAATGTCGGAACCGATGGTCCGTTTGTGCGTTGCACAATCACACCGGACGCGCGGCAGTCTGTTCCGTCGCCCGGCAAGGTGTCGAAAACAAGAAGAATGAGGCCTGCGGCGGCCGGTGGCAAATTGGCGTATCAATGACTGATCAAGGCATCGACTTGCTGTGGAGCCTGCTCCTGGTAAGTCTTGGACTTTCCGCTCTTGCGGTGTTTTTTTCCATATCCCGACATCGACGCAATTCCACGCCTGCGACCGTGCACGTCGCTGGCGAGGACGTGGCTTCCGAAGCGGCGCGCAAAGTACTTCGGGAATTCGAGAAGAACGGCCAGTCGGTCGACGCGGCGCTGGTGACATGGTCGCCCGAAACCTTACGCAAGATCCTTCACGAGGACCTGCCGGAGGCGCAGGTGATCGTGGTTTCCAACCGCGAGCCTTACATCCACAACACCAAGGGCGACGGCGTCGAACTCGTCGTGCCGGCGAGTGGGCTGGTTTCGGCGATGGAGCCGATCACGCGCGCCTGCGCCGGCACCTGGATCGCCTATGGCGGCGGCACGGCGGACCGCCAGATGGTCGACGGTGACGACCGGGTGCAGGTGCCGCCCGACAAACCGTCCTACACCCTGCGCAGGGTGTGGCTCACCGAGGAGGAATATCAGGGCTACTATCTCGGCTTCGCCAATGAAGGTCTCTGGCCGCTCTGCCATATCGCTTTCACAAGGCCGATCTTCCGCGAGTCGGACTGGGACGCCTACGAGGCGGTCAACCGCAAGTTCGCCGACACCGTGGTCGCCGAGGCGCGCAACGAGCGGCCGATCGTGCTGGTCCAGGACTATCACTTCGCGCTTCTGCCGCGCATGATCCGCGAGCGCCTGCCCGAGGCGATCGTCATCACCTTCTGGCACATTCCGTGGCCGAACTCGGAAGTCTACAGCATCTGCCCGTGGCGGGAGCGTATCCTGGACGGGCTGCTCGGCAGTTCGATCATCGGTTTCCATACCCAGTTCCACGCCAACAATTTCACCGAAAGCGTCGACCGCTTCCTCGAAAGCCGGATCGAACGGGCGGACGCCGCCATTTCCTACGGCGGCCAGACGACGCTGGTGCACGCCTATCCGATCTCCATCGAATGGCCCCTGCAGCTTCTGGCCAAGCTGCCCGATGTCGCTGAGTGCCGTGCGCGCGTCCGCGACCGGTTCGGGCTGCCGGCGGATGCGAAGCTGTGCATCGGCGTCGAGCGCCTCGACTACACCAAGGGCATTCTCGATCGCTTTCATGCGCTGGAGGAATTGTTCACCAGGCATCCCGAGCTGATCGGCAAGGTCGTGTTCCTGCAGATTGCGGCTCCCAGCAGGGGCACGCTGCCTGCCTACAGGCAATTGTACGACGAATGCATGCGCTATGCCGACGACCTCAACCTGCGTTATGGCGCAGACGGCTATCGGCCGGTCGTCATCGTGGCCGAGCATCATTCGCAAAAGGCGGTCTACGAGATCTACCGCGCCGCCGATATCTGCATGGTCACCAGCCTGCATGACGGCATGAACCTGGTCGCCAAGGAATTCGTCGCAGCGCGCGACGACGAGCAAGGCGTGCTTCTGCTCTCGACCTTTGCCGGCGCCTCGCGCGAGTTGCTGGAAGCACTGATCGTCAACCCCTACGACGCGGCGATGATGAGCGCGGCCCTCTCGCAGGCGCTGACCATGTCGGCCGAGGAGCAGCGCGAGCGGATGCGTAGGATGCGCGAGATCGTGCGCGACAACAATGTCTACCGCTGGGCCGGAAGCATGCTTCTGGACGCGGCGCGCCTGCGCAAGCGCGGCGAGCTCGACCGCGTCACGGCCAGCGCCGAGCGCCTGGCCACCCCCGACAACGTCGTCCCCATCTTCGAACGCAAACAGGTAGCCGGACTCCGATGAATCTTCAGCCAGAGTTGACGCCACGCCTCCCCGAAGGCCGATGGGCGTTGTTCCTCGACATTGACGGCACCTTGCTGGAGCACGCCGCCCATCCGGACGCCGTGTCGGTCAGCGAGGAGCTTCGCCTTCTGCTGCAGACGATCGAGCGCCGGCTGGACGGCGCGCTTGCCTTCATCACCGGCCGCTCGGTCGCGGCGGTCGACCGACTGTTCGATCCGCTGAAGCTGCGCACTGCTGGTCTCTACGGACTGGAGCACAGACTTGCCCCTGGCGGCCCTGTCGAGGCCGCTGACGAACCGGCGGACATGGCGGCGCTCGCCGACGAGATCGAGCTGGAGCTGGCGAGCCAGGCCGTCTATGTCGAGCGCAAGGGCCCGGTGCTCGCCGTCCATACGCGCGCCGCGCCGCATCTGCTTGCGCGGGCGACGAAGCTCGTCGAGCAGGCTCTGGACCGGCTGCCGAAGGGATATCGTGTGATCGCCGGCAATGCCGGGGTCGAGCTGATGCCGCTCGAGGCGGCCAAGGGTGCCGCCATCAGGAGGTTCATGGACATTCCACCCTTTGCCGGGCGACGGCCGGTTTTCCTCGGCGACGACACATCCGATGAAAACGGCTTCGAGACGACCAATGCCGCGGGCGGGATATCCATCCGGATCAAGCCTCGGGGACCAACGGCGGCACGCCATGTCATTGCCGATGTCACCGGCGCGATCGGCTGGCTTCAGGACAATTTCGGCGATCTCGCCATCGAGACTGGCCGGGGCGAAGCCCGACGCAGCCGCGGACCATGAGCTGGCTGTCGCCAATAGGCCTGGTCGTGGAAAAATTGTTCGGGACCGGCGCCGCCGAAAGCCGATTGTTCCTTTTATCGGGCCCTGAAGTCTATCAAACTTGTAGACATTAACGCGAACCCATCCGCGGCGTGAAGGTGCCTGAGCATGCCCAATCCCACCGTTGTCGGCTTTTCCGGCAATTTCACCCGACCCTCCAAGACCCGGGGCTTTGTCGAACAGGTCGTGAAGGATATTGCCCGTCAGCATGGCCTGTCGGCCAGCACCTATGATGTGGAGGATCTCGGCCCGTCGCTCGGCCAGGCGAAATGGGCGCGCGATCTCGACGAGCCGGCCCGCGCCATTCTCGACAAAGTCATCAATGCCGATGTGCTGGTGGTCGGCTCGCCGACCTACAAGGGCAGCTATACCGGCCTGTTCAAGCACTTCTTCGACCTGATCGATCCGGCCGCCCTGCGCGGCAAGCCTGTGGTGCTTCTGGCGACCGGCGGCGGCGAACGGCATGCGCTGATCGTCGAGCACCAGTTGCGGCCGCTGTTCGGCTTCTTCGAGGCGCTTGCCCTGTCGACGGCGGTCTATGCCACCGACAAGGATTTCGCCGACGGCGTGCTGCGCTCCGAGCCGATCCTGAAGCGCGTCGCGCAGGCGGTGGGCGAAGTCGGGCTGGTGCTTGCCAATCGCTCCGGGGCGAGTGTCGCCGCGGAATAGGGGCACGCCAGAGCAATCAGGCGGTAAACAGGAATGCGGCGGCCGGGTCGAAAAAGGCCTGCCGTCGGCTTGCCGTCGCATCGTGCGACGCCATGGCCGACGATGTCGGCCTGATGTCGATCTCCTGCCCGGCGGCGGTGCGCGCGACGATGCGGCGGCGCTCGCCGTAGAAGGCGACATCGACGATCTCGACGGCAAGCTCGGCGCTTCTCGGACCACGCTCCAGGCGAAACGCTTCCGGCCGGATCATCAGCCTGGCCTTTTGTCCGCTGCCGAAGCTGCCATTGGCGTTGATGCCTGAGAGCACCGAGCCGTCGGCAAGCCGGATGGTCGCGGCGCCGCCGACGGTTTCCAGATGCTCGGCGGCCAAAAAATTCGAATTGCCGATGAAGCCGGCAACGAAATCGGTCGCGGGCCGAAGGTAGAGATCCTCGCCGGTGCCGATCTGCTCGATGCGGCCATCCCTGAACAGCGCGATGCGGTCGGACAGATGCAGCGCCTCCTCCTGGTCATGGGTGACATAGAGGATGGTGACGCCGGTCTCGCGGTGGATGCGGCGTATTTCGGCCTGAATCTCCTCGCGCAGTTTCTTGTCGAGGGCCGAAAGCGGCTCGTCCATCAGGAGGATCGGCGGATCGTAGGCCAGCGCGCGGGCAAGCGCGACGCGCTGCTGCTGGCCGCCGGACAGCGCGCCGGGAAGCCGTTCGGCGAAACTTTCGAGCCGCACCAGCGAGAGCATGTCGGCGACCTTGCGCTTGACCTCGGCGTCGGGCCGGCGGCGGACGCGAAGTGGGAAGGCGACGTTTTCGGCGACGCTCAGATGCGGAAACAGCGTGTAGCGCTGGAAGACCATGCCGATGTTGCGCTTGTGCGAGGGCACCGCAAGCAGCGACTTTCCCTGCAACCGGACATCGCCGGAGGTCGGGTCCTGGAAGCCGGCGATCGCATAGAGCGTCGTCGATTTTCCCGAACCTGACGGGCCGAGGAAGGTCAGGAATTCGCCTTTGGGGATCTCCAGCGTCACGTCATGAACGGCGACGAAGGCGCCGAAAGCCTTGCGCAATTTGCGGATCGACAGGAAAGGCTCGGTCATGTCGGCAACTTTCGGCGCAAGAGTGCCGTCACCACCATGAGGGCGAGCGTGAGCCCGACCAGCAGGCTGGAGGCGGCGGCGATGACGGGAGTGAGGTCGGAGCGGAGGCTGCCCCAGATCTTGACCGGCAAGGTCTGCAGGGTGGGGCTCGCCATGAAGATCGCCACGACCACCTCGTCCCAGGAGGCGAGGAAGGAGAAGATCGCGGCGGAGAAGATGCCGATGCGGATCGACGGCAAGGTGATCCTGAGCTTGGCCTCAAGTGGGCTGGCGCCGCAGACGATGGCCGCGTCCTCGATCGACTTGTCGAATCCTTCGAGCGCGGTGGCAATCGGGATGATGGCGAAGGGGAGCGCCAGCACGGTGTGGGCGATGACGAAGCCGACCGTGGTGCCGCCGAGGCCAAGGCGCAGGAAGAAGGCGTAGATGGCGATGGCGAAGACGACCACCGGCAGCACCATCGGCGTCAGCAGCAGCCCGCGCAGCATCTCGCGCCCACGGAACTCACCACGAACCAGCGCGAATGAGGCAAGCAGGCCGACGGCGACGGCAAGGATTGCCGTCAGGGCGGCGATGCGGGCGCTGGTGAGCGCCGCCTCGATCCAGGACGGGTCGGCGAACAGCTCCTGATACCATTTCAGCGTCCAGCCGGGCGGCGGGAAGGCCAGCCAGCGCGACGAGCCGAAGGAGAGCAGCACGATGAAGACAACAGGCAGAAGCAGGAAGGCGGCGACCAAAGCGGTGAAGGCGAGCAGCGCAGCCTTCAGCCAGCCCAGGCGGTCATAGTCGAGCAGCATCTCAGGCGCCTCCCGCGGGTCGCTTCGAGCCGACAAGGCGCAGTTGCAGCGCGTAGAGCGCCATGGTGACGACCAGCAGGATGAAGGCGGCGGCGCTGCCGAGGCCCCAGTTGAGCAGCGACTGGATCATCTGCGCGATCATCTCGGCAAGCATCATGTTCGACGTGCCGCCGAGCAGCGCCGGCGTGACGAAATAGCCGAGCGACATGACGAAGACCATCAGCCCGCCGGCGGCGATGCCGGGAAGCGAGAGCGGCAACAGGATGCGGCGGAACGCGGCGAGCGGGCTGGCGCCGCAAAGCGCTGCCGCGCGCAGCGTCATCGGGTCGATCGCGCGCAAGGTGCCGACCAAAGGCAGGATCATGAACGGCAGCATGATGTAGACCATGCCGATGGTGACGCCGGTGAGGTTGTTGATGAGCGGCAGCGGCTGGTCGGTGATGCCGATGGCCATCAGCGCCCGGTTGATCACGCCGGTGCGCTGCAAGAGCACCATCCAGGCATAGGTGCGGGTCAAGAGGTTGGTCCACATCGACAGGATGATGATGCCGAACAGGAGCGAGGCGAGGGCCGGCGGCATGATCGCCAGCATCCAGGCCACCGGAAAGGCGACGAGAACGGTGACGACGGTGACGACGAAGGCGACCAGGAATGTGTTGAAGAACACCCTCGCGTAGGTGCCGTCGCCGAGCAGCGCAGCGTAATTCTGCAGGCCGGGAGCCGGATCGGTGACGCTGCGCAGGAGCAGCGCCAGCACCGGCACGACGAAGAAGAGCCCGATCAGAGTCAGCGCCGGCAGCAGGCCGGCGAGGCCTGTCGGAAGACGCATTCTGGCGATGCTTTGCTCAATTTCCACCGACATAGCGGTATCCCGGGTTGCGAAGCGGGACGGCGGAAGCCGTCCCGCTTCTGTCACGAGAAGGCGGGCGTTATTTCGCCTGCCAGGCGTACCAGCGCGTGGCGATCTCGTCGCGATGCTCGGCCCAGTAGTTCATGTCGAGGTTGATCTGGCCGTCGACATGGGCGTCGGGCAGACCCTTGACCACGTCGGCGGGCATCTCGGCCTTGGCCTTGGTGTTGATGGGCGCATAGCCGCTCGCCTCGGCGAACTTCGCCTGGCCGGTGGCGCTGCTCGCCGCGGCGAGGAACTTCATCGCCGTGTCCTTGTTCTTGGCGCCCTTCGGCACCACCAGAACGTCGGCGGCGGTCAGGTTCTGGTTCCAGGACACGCCGACATCGGCGCCGTCCTTCTCCAGCGCGAAGACGCGGCCGTTCCAGAGCTGGCCGAAGGCGGCTTCGCCGGAGGCGATCAGCTGCTGCGATTCAGCGCCGCCGCCCCACCAGACGATGTCGGACTTGATGGTGTCGAGCTTCTTGAAGGCGCGGTCGAGGTCAAGCGGACAGAGCTTGTCGGCCGGCACGCCGTCGGCGAGCAGCGCGATCTCGATGACGCCGGGC
>NZ_RZOF01000670.1:0-762 GCF_003998955.1 Mesorhizobium sp. M4B.F.Ca.ET.017.02.2.1
AGACAGGGCTACGACAACAAGCCGGAGCCGCATCCGCGCAACCTGTCGCTTGGTCAATGGTGGGCCGAGATGATCGAGATCCCGTGCATCGTCATGGCCGGCTCCGAACTTGCATCGGTCGAGGCGGTGGCCGCCACCGGCGCCGAATTCGTGGCCCTGTCCAGCGCCGTCTTCGCCGACGGGACCGATCCCAGGGCGGCGGTCGCGGCCGCCAATGCGCTGCTCGACGAAACCGCGCCCCGCTTCGAGGACTGAGGTGCGCCGGTCCGTGCTTCCCCTCACGGTTCTCGCCGCGGCCTTCATGACCGAGGCGGCAACCGCCGCGCAGACCGTTCCGCTGCCGCAGCCACGGCCGGATGCCGGCGTGCCGGACGCCAGCGCGCCTGCCGCAGAAGCGCCAGCCGCCGGCGCACCAGCCTCCGGGGTGCATGTCGACAAGCCTATCGCCACGCCCCTGCCGCAGCCTGCTACCACGGCGCCGTTGCCTTCGGCCGACAGCATCAACCCCGATCGGTTCGGCGCGAAGCCGGCCGATCCCGCCTATGGCGCCTTCCAGCGCGGGCTCTACAAGACCGCCTACAATCTCGCGCTGGCGCGTGCCCAGAATGGCGATCCCGCCGCGCAGACCCTGGTGGCGGAGATTCTGTCGCGCGGGCTCGGCGTACCGCTCAACGCCGCGGAGGCCGCCAAATGGTACGCGCTCGCCGCCGAGCAGGGCGTGCCGGAATCGCAATTCCAGTACGCCCTGATGCTGCTCGACGC
>NZ_RZOF01000671.1:0-761 GCF_003998955.1 Mesorhizobium sp. M4B.F.Ca.ET.017.02.2.1
AGGCACCGCTGTGCAAGCAGCCTTCTCACGGTTCCAAGGCCTTGAGCGCCGCCGGAACCGGATAGCGGTTGCCGTCAAAGCGGAGCCGGTAGGTTCGTTTCACAGGCTTGCCGGGGTGCGACTGGCATTCGCCCTGCGTGTCGAGGTCGGGCTCGTCGGTATCCCTCCGCTCGACCACGCTGATGTCGCGGTAACCGTGGTGGCTCGCCGATCGCATTGACAGGCCGGCTTTGCTGGAATGAAAGGATCCGGCGCAATTGGCGTCGCCTTCGCCGCCATAGCTGTCGACGACGAGGCCGTCGAGCACCAGGCGCAGCCCATCGCGGGTGAGGGCATAGAGCCTGAGGTCGGTTTCACGGAAGGGATTGGGCCGAGAATCGCTTGCCATTTCGATGCGCAGGCCGAAGGCGCTTACATCGGGCGCCAGCCTGTAGCGGCCGGTATCGAACTCGATCTTGCGGATGTAGATGGCATCATCATTCATCAGCCCGGGCTGGAGCAGGCGCTGGCGCACGCGCAGGCTGTTCATGTCGAGGACGAGAATCTCGATATCGCCGACATGCTGGCCGTCGCCGGACTTGGCGCTGTCGATCAGTGGCACAGCGACCAGCAGCAGGTCGTCATGGGCGGGCCAGACCTTGCAGACCAGGCCGAATGAATTGTCGCCTTCCCGCAGCGTCAGGGAGATGCTGGTATGGGGTTCCAGCGTGAACGATCTTTCGTCGGCGCTCTTCTGCGCATTGGGATAGGCCAGTTGCACC
>NZ_RZOF01000672.1:0-756 GCF_003998955.1 Mesorhizobium sp. M4B.F.Ca.ET.017.02.2.1
GGATTACTAACGGAAATGCCGCATCCGAAGCGCGCTCCACAGGCCAAGGAAAAACTGGTCCAGAGAATTGGTCCAGATGGCGCTCGCGGCGAAGGTTTGCAGGGGTGACGGCCGCCATGGAAGGTTCCGCTCCCCGCCGCACCCGCATCCAGCGGGAAAAGCGCGAGCTGATCCTGGAAGCAGCGCTCGAGGTCTTCTCCACCAACGGTTTTCGCGGCTCGACCATCGACCAGATCGCCGAAGCGGCCGGCATGTCGAAGCCGAACCTGCTCTACTACTTCCGCCGCAAGGAAGACATTCACGAAACGCTGATGGAGCGGCTGCTCGAGACCTGGCTGGCGCCGCTCAGGGAACTCGACGACATCGGCGACCCTCTCACCGAGCTGCGCAGCTACATCAGGCGCAAGCTCGAAATGGCGCGCGATTTCCCGCGCGAAAGCCGGCTCTTCGCCAACGAGATCCTGCAGGGCGCGCCGCGCATCATGCCGCTGCTGGAAGGCGAGCTGAAAGCGCTGGTCGACGAGAAGGCCGCCGTCATCAAGGGCTGGATGCGCGCCGGCAAGATCGCCCGCACCGACCCCTGGCACCTGATCTTCTCGATCTGGGCGACGACGCAGCACTATGCCGATTTCGACGTCCAGGTGCGCGCCGTGCTCGGCCCCGACCGCGGCGGCGACGGCCGCTTCGAGGATGCCGCCCGGTTCCTCGAGCAATTGTTCATCGATGGACTGAAGCCGAAGGGCTGAACGTCTGGAT
>NZ_RZOF01000673.1:0-749 GCF_003998955.1 Mesorhizobium sp. M4B.F.Ca.ET.017.02.2.1
ACCTTCTTCGCCACGCGCAGCGAGAAATCCGGGCTGTCGATGGTGATGAGGCAGTCGGGTTTTTCGGCCGCGATCATGCTTGCCGTCTGGCCGATCCGCCTGATCAGGCGCGGCAGCTCGCGCAGGATCGCGCTGAACCCCATCAGCGCGATCTCGCTGCCGTCGAACAGGGATTTCAGGCCGAGCGCCTGCAAATGCCGACCGCCGATGCCGAGAAGCTGAACATCCCGGCCCGTCGTCCGCTTCAGCGCCGCGACGATGTCGGCGCCCAGCAGGTCGCCCGATTCCTCGCCGCAGACGACGGCGACCTTCAACGACTTGCTAGTGGCCATGAGCCGGCTCCTCGGCGGGCAGGCCGATGATGAAAAGGCCGAGCGCATTGGCGCGCGCGATCGTATCGGGACCTTCAAGGATCAGCGAGCGGCCGGCTTCCACGGCAATCCCTGCCAGCCCTGCCTCTTGCGCCGCCTCGACCGTCCGCGGGCCGATGGTTGGTAGATCGGCGCGCAATTCCTGGCCGGGCTTGGCGCATTTGACAAGCACGCCGCGGGTCTTGCCGGCGAGCCGGCCATGGTCGCGCAGTTGCCTGGTCCGCTCGAGCAGTCCGTTGGTGCCCTCTATGCCTTCCAGCGCGATCGCCCGGCCGCCGATGGCAATGGCAGCCTGGCCGATATCCAGCGCGCCGATCGCCTTCGCGGCCACCCTGGCCGCCTCGATGTCACGCCAGTCGGCTTTGCTTGGCTCAGCCT
>NZ_RZOF01000674.1:0-744 GCF_003998955.1 Mesorhizobium sp. M4B.F.Ca.ET.017.02.2.1
GGTTACGACATCGTTGAGCGCCAGCTGGCCGAATTGCAGGTGGCGGTTCATCAGCGCCAGCGGCACCGCGGCAATACTGCCAAGCAGCAGCGGCAGAGCAGAGGCAAGTGTGATGCCGAGCATGCGCTGATCGCCGTAGAAGGCGGCAATGGCCGGCGCGAGGGCTGCAACCACCACGGAACTGCCCAATCCGACAAGCGCGCTGACCCAGAATACCTGATTGAGCTGTCGGTCGCTAATGTCCTTGCGCTGGACCAGCGCCTGCTGCAGGCCAAGGTTTTGCAGCAATCCGACAAAGGCAACGATCGGTCCGACGGACGCCACCAGGCCGAAGTCCTCGGGCACAAGAAGTCGGGCGAGGATGATGACCGAGATGAACTGGATCACCATCTTGAAGCCTTGCGAGCCGGCCGTGACCAGCCCGCCTCGCAGGGCGACGCGGCCGAACTGAGGAGGCGGGTTGGCATTCATACGGGCGATCTCATCTTACAAAGCTGCGTTGCCATCTGGGCGAACCGCTCGTTGAGCATGTCCGCATTGAAATCCGCCTCGATCTTCTTTCGCGCAGCGAGCGCGATAGGCTCACACAGCTTTGGGTTCTCGGCGATCCAGGAGAGTTTGCCGGTCAGCGCCGCGACGTCCCGCTCGGGCGCGAGAAAACCTGTCTTCTGGTCCTCGATCAGCTCGGGAATGCCCGAATGATAAGTGCTGACCACGGTCAAGCCGGCGGCCATGGCCTCCATC
>NZ_RZOF01000675.1:0-734 GCF_003998955.1 Mesorhizobium sp. M4B.F.Ca.ET.017.02.2.1
GTTATGAAAGCGGTTCGCCTCGAGGCTGTCGGCAGCATAGCGCTGCGCGAGGTCGACAAGCCGTCGGCCGGTGCGGACGATCTGCTGGTGCGGATCGAGGCCTGCGGCGTCTGCGGCACCGATCGCCATCTCTTCCACGGCGAGTTTCCTTGCAAGCCGCCGGTAACGCCCGGGCATGAGTTTTCGGGCATCGTCGAAGCGGTCGGGTCGTCGGTGATCGGCTTCTCCGTCGGCGACCGCGTCACCGGCGATCCCAACATCGCCTGCGGGCGATGCCCGCATTGCCATGCCGGGCGGGTCAACCTCTGCCGCAATCTCAATGCCATCGGCATTCATCGCGACGGCGGCTTCGCCGATTATGTCGTGATGCCGCAGAAGCAGGCCTTCCTTCTGCCGGCGAGCCTCAAGCCGACGCATGGCGCATTCTGCGAGCCGTTGGCGTGCTGCCTGCACGGCGTCGACCTCGCCGCGATCAAGCCGGGCGGCTCGGTCGTCGTGCTGGGTGGCGGCGTCATCGGCCTGCTCACCGTGCAATTGGCAAGGCTTGCCGGGGCGAAGACCATCGTGCTGTCGACACGCCAGGCCTCGCGCCGCGAGCTCGCCGAGGAGCTCGGTGCGACGGCCTCAGTCGATCCAGGCGCCGGCGACGTTATCGATGCCATTGCCGGACCAGACGGGCTGGTGCCGGGCGGTGTCGACGTGGTGTTCGAATGCGCCGGCGTGCGCGATACGGT
>NZ_RZOF01000676.1:0-725 GCF_003998955.1 Mesorhizobium sp. M4B.F.Ca.ET.017.02.2.1
ATATATGTGGACAAACTTGCGAGTCCCGCGGTCGCGGAGCCTCGATTTCAGCCCGGGCCGGAGCGCGCGATGATCCAGTCGGCCGCCGCCGCGAGATCGGCGACGGTTGCGGTCGGCGGCGGATCGAACCGCTTCTCGTCGCCGCGGCGATATTTGCCGGTGCGCACCAGCAGGGCACCCGAAAGTCCGGCGCGGAGCGCGCCGGCTATGTCGGCCTCGGCGTCGTCGCCGACCATGATCGCCTGTTCCGGCGGGCAGTTCATCGAAGCCAGCGCCGAGAGAAAGAATGCCGGTGACGGCTTGCCGAGAACGGTGGCGCGTTTCAGCGAGGCAAATTCCAGCGCCGCCACGAACGGTCCCGCATCGAGGCTGAGCCCGCCATCGGCATCGCGAAATGTCCGGTTGGTGGCGAGAGCCAGCAGTTCGGCCCCCGCGGTCAATTCGCGGAAGGCGTCGTTCAGCACCGCATAGGTCAAGGTCTCGCCGGCATCGCCGATGATGACGGCGCGCTTGTCGCGACTTGGCAGTTCGTGAAAGTCCGGCTCGAGACCGGGGTGGACCAGCAGATACGGCGCGCGGCCGTTGCGAAGCAGCCATTCCCGCGCCGCCTGCGCCGGCGTGAAGACGTCCGCCTTGGCCGCGATCAGGCCAATCGCCGCGAGATGGTCGAGAACCCGTTGCTTCGACGAGCGCGTGGTGTTGCTGACGAAGCGTATGGAAAGGCC
>NZ_RZOF01000677.1:0-719 GCF_003998955.1 Mesorhizobium sp. M4B.F.Ca.ET.017.02.2.1
GCCCGACACCGATCCGGTGATCGACAATGTCGCGCTGGTCGAATTCGTGCTGCGCACCGCCAAGGATACGGCCAGCGTCAACATCTTCCCGGCGGCGGCGATCACCAAGGGGCTCGACGGCCGCGAGATGACCGAGTTCGGCTTGCTGCGCGAGGCCGGCGCCGTCGCCTTCACCGACGGGCGCCACACCATCGGCAACTCCCTGGTGATGCGCCGGGCGCTGACCTATGCCCGCGATTTCGGCGGCGTCATCGCGCATGAAACGCAGGACGCCGACCTCGCCTCGGCCGGCGTGATGAATGAGGGCCTCTATGCCAGCTGGCTCGGCCTTGCCGGCATTCCGCGCGAGGCGGAATCGATCCCGCTGGAGCGTGACCTCGCCCTGGCGCGGCTGACGCGCGGCGCCTATCACGCGGCCAAGATATCGACGGCGATGGCGGCCAATGCGGTGAGCCGGGCGAAAGCCGACGGCGCCAATGTCACGGCCGGCGTCGCCATCCACAATCTGTCGCTCAACGAGAACGACGTCGGCGAATACCGAACCTTCTTCCGGCTGACGCCGCCGCTGCGCGCCGAGGAGGATCGGCTGGCGATGATCGAGGCCGTGAAGGACGGTACCGTCGACATCATAGTTTCCTCGCACGATCCGCAGGACGTCGACACCAAGCGCCTCCCCTTCGCCGACGCCGCTGCCGGCGCGATCGGGCTCGAAACGCTGC
>NZ_RZOF01000678.1:0-693 GCF_003998955.1 Mesorhizobium sp. M4B.F.Ca.ET.017.02.2.1
GACGAAGGTCCCGCCGTTCAGCAGCGTCCCGCCGATGCTGCCGTTGGCGCCTGACCCGGTCGCGGAACCAGCCGTGATCGAGCCGTTGTTGACGACCTGCCCGGTGGGGCTGCCCCATGTCGATATCCCGCTGTCAACGACCAAGCCGACACCGGCCGGCATGCCACCGCCCTGGTTGGCGCCGGTGAGCGTGCCTGAAAGGGTCAGCGTGCCGCTGGCAAAGGTTCCGCCGCTGAAACGGACAGTGCCTCCGAGACCGGGAGCGGACGTACCGGACAAGGTAAAGCCCTGCGTGTCGACAGACAGCGATTTGGTCGGTATCGGCAGCGTATGCGGGGCCTGTATGCTGAAGCTCTGCGTCATCACGATCGACGAGCTGGGATCGCCGTCGGCATTGGCAGAGTTGATGGCCGCGATCAGCTGCGCCTCATTGCTGACCATATAGGTCGCTCCCGAGGCTTGCCCTGGAAGCAGACAGGCGATCGCCGCGCCGCTCGCACCGGCAAGAAGCTGCCTTCCCCGAATGCGCCGAAGCGCGCCGCCGCTCGTCTTCATTGGTCTGTCCGCCCCGGAAATCTGACGCCTGCCATGCCGGATCGCCCGCATGGCGTGCCGACCAAATCGCCAAGAGGTTAACTTGGTGTTTGATTCCTGTCGTCAAGTTGAAGTGCCGATTACTGATTTGTTTCGTGC
>NZ_RZOF01000679.1:0-691 GCF_003998955.1 Mesorhizobium sp. M4B.F.Ca.ET.017.02.2.1
GATGTCGCGGGTCGCGGTCGCCCCGCCATATTGCGAGAAATCCGTGTTCGGCCGCTCGGCATGGTTCATGAAGCGGCCATTGTCGACCTCGTAGACCATGAAGCCCGGCCGGTCGGGGCTGGGGTAGGCGTAGCGGTCGAGCAGTTCCTTCAGATGCGGCGGCGCCGCCTCGTATTTCTCCATCGGGATCAGCCGGTCGAAATCCGGATCGAGGCGCCAGATCGAGGCGCCCTTGCGGATCGGCTCGGCGGCGAAAACGCCGACACCTTCGATGGCGCTCTGGGCGACGTAGGTCCTGATCAGCAGCATCTCTTACCGTCCGTTGTCGACGGGAAACGGAATCGTCAAATCGGAGCGAAATGCAAGGCCGCTTCGTGAGATTTTCGGCTGGCGGGCAGTGCTGTGGCCGCCAATCCCTTCACGTCCGGTTGATCGAGACGCCGCCATCGGCAAACAGCGCGGTGCCGGTGGTGAAGCTCGATGCGTCCGAGGCGAGATAAAGCGCCGAGCGGGCGATCTCTTCCGGCTGCGCCACACGCTTCAATGCATGAAGGTTTTCGACGAAGGTTCGCGATTCCGGGGTCTTGAATGTCGCCGCCGGCGTGTCGGTGCCGCCCGGCAACAAAGCGTTGACGCGCAAGCCCTGCGGCCCGTATTCGGCGGCCAGCACCTGCGTCAAACCGATCAACCC
>NZ_RZOF01000067.1:0-22149 GCF_003998955.1 Mesorhizobium sp. M4B.F.Ca.ET.017.02.2.1
GGAAGAGGTCGACGCCGTCGGCCTGCTCGGCGACGATGCGGCGGTAGGTGTCGAGCGTCTCCTGGTAGGAGATGGTCAGCGCTGGCGCGTAGCTGCCGAACAGAGGCGACAGGCAGCCGGCGACGGCTGCATCGCCGGCTTGCTCGCAAGCCTGCCTGGCAAGCTCGACGCCGCGCTTCTGCAACGGCTTGAACAGGTCTTCCGCGCCTTCGCGCGCCAGGCGCTCGGGCGTCGCGGAATAGGTGTTGAGGGTGATGACGCGGGCGCCCGCCTGGATGAACTCGACATGCAGGTCGCGCACCAGGTCCGGTTCGTCGATCAGCACCCTGGCCGACCACAAGGGCGTCGGCTCGGACTTGCTGCGCCGGACCAGTTCCTGGCCCATGCCGCCGTCGGTGAGGATCACTGATTTCATGCCCGCAATCTTTCGTTCTTCGGGTCCCAGAGGGGCTCGTCCTTCTGCACCACGGCCTTGAAGCGGTCGCCGAAGATCTCGACCTCGACCGACGCGCCGGGCTCGGCGAGATCGGCGCGCAGCATGCCGAGCGCGATCGACTTCTCGACCCGGTGGCCATAGCCGCCCGATGTCGTCTCGCCGACGACCCTGCCGTCATGCCAGAGCGTCGACATATAGGGCGCGTCGCATTCGCCGGGGTTCTCGACGACAAGGGTGACGAAGCGCTTCTTCACGCCCTGCTGCTTCTCGTTGAGCAGTGCCGCCTTGCCGCGGAAGTCTGGCTTGTCCCATTTGACGAAACGCTCCAGCCCGCCCTGCAGGATCGTATAGTCGGTCGAAAGGTCGCCCTTCCAGGCGCGGTAGCCCTTTTCCAGACGCAGGGAATCGAGCGCGTACATGCCGAAGGGCTTCAGCCCGTGTTTCTGGCCGGCGGCCCAGACAGCATCGAACACCGTCGCCGTGTCTGCGACCTTGGTGTGGATCTCCCAGCCGAGCTCGCCGGCGAAGGAGACGCGCACCAGCTTCGCCCAACGTCCGGCGATCGTCGTTTCCTGATGCGTCAGCCACGGAAGCGTCAGGTCGGCGGCGCAGACCTCGGCAAGGATTTTTCGCGACTTGGGGCCGGCGAGGATTTGCGTCGCATATTCCTCGGTGCGGTCAGTCAGGGTGAAGGCGGCGTCTTTCGGCATGCGCGATTTCAGCCATTCGAAGTCGTGCCACTGGGCGACCGCGGCGGTGATCAGCGTCATCTGCTCCTCGCCGTGGCGCACGACCGACATTTCAGTGACGATGCGTCCCTTGTCGTCGGAGAAATAGACGAGGCCGATGCGGCCGGGCTTCGGCACCAGGCCGGTGACCTGCAGCGCCAGCCAGTCGGCGGCGGCCGGGCCCTCGAGATTGAAGCGGGAGAAGCCGGGCAGGTCGAGGATGCCGGCGGCGTCGCGCACCGCCAGGCATTCCTCGCGCACACGGTGCTGCCAGGGTCCGTCGCGGCGGAAGGTCAGCGTCGATTCCTCCGATGTGTCGTCACCCTGATGCGCGTACCAGGTGGCGCGCTCCCAGCCATTATAGGCGTCGAACTGGCCGCCGAGCGCCTTTATGCGATCGTGCAGCGGCGAGAGCTTGCGGTTGCGCCCCTCCGGCCAGGCATGGCGCGGGAACTGGATGGCGTATTCGTTGCCGTAGATCTCCATGCCCTTGGCGACGCAATAGTCGGGCGCCGCGGCAAAGGACGTGAAGCGGCGCGGATCGCAGGACCACATGTCCCATTCGGTCTGGCCCTCGGTGATCCATTCGGCCAGCACCTTGCCGGCGCCGCCGCCCTGGGCGATGCCGAAGGTGAAGACGCAGGCCTCGAAGGCGTTCGGCACGCCGGGCATCGGACCGATCAGCGGGTTGCCGTCCGGCGCGTAGGGGATCGGCCCGTTGATGACCTTGGACAGGCCGGCGGTGCCGAGGATCGGCACGCGGGCGACGGCGTCGGCGAGATAGTGCTCCAGCCGGTCGAGATCGTCGGGGAAGAGCTGGAAGGAAAAATCCTCGGGCATCGGGTCGTTGTGGGTCGCCCAATGCGCGCGGCAATTGCGCTCGTAGGGGCCGAGATTCATGCCGCTCTTTTCCTGGCGCAGATAGTAGGAGGTGTCGACGTCGCGCAGCAGCGGCAGTTTCTTGCCCTGTTCCCTGGTCCAGGCGGCAAGCTCGGGGATTTCCTCGAACAATATGTATTGATGGCTCATCACCATCATCGGCACCTCGCGGCCGAACATTTTTCCAACCTCGGCGGCGCGGTAGCCGGCGGCGTTGACGACGATCTCGCAGCGGATCTCGCCCTGCGGCGTGACAACCACCCATTCGCCGTTCTCGCGGCGCACGCCGGTGACCGGGCAGAAGCGGATGATCCTGGCGCCCATGTCGCGCGCGCCCTTGGCCAGCGCCTGGGTCAGCTGCGCCGGATCGATGTCGCCGTCGCTCGGGTCGTAGAGCGCGCCTTTCAGCTCATGCGTCTCGATGAACGGATAGCGGCGCTTGATCTCGTCGAGCCCGACGACGTCGATATCCATGCCCTGGTAGCGGCCCATCCCCTTGGCGCGCTGGAATTCCTGCATGCGTTCCTTCGTATGGGCAAGACGCAGCGAGCCGGTGACGTGATAGTTCATCGGATAGTCGACCGCGTCGGCGAGGCCGCGATAGAGCTCGGTCGAATAGCGCTGCATGTTCATCAGCGACCATGAGGACGAGAAGGTCGGGACGTTGCCGGCGGCGTGCCAGGTCGAGCCGGAGGTCAGCTCGTTCTTTTCCAGAAGCACGCAATCGGTCCAGCCCGCCTTGCAGAGGTGGTAGAGCGAGGAGGCGCCGACGACACCGCCTCCTATGATCACCACGCGTGCCGTGCTCGGCAAACCCGCCATGTTCTTCCCCTTCAATCAATAGACAGGTGGCGAAACCACCCAGATGACCACCGCCGGTTCGGCGCCCGGATTGCGCCAGCGGAACGGCTTGCCCTCGAAGCGAAAGCTGTCGCCTTCGCCGAGCCGGTGCCAGACGCCGGCAATCTCGATCTCGAAAACACCCGACACGACATAGCCGGCTTCTTCCGTCGGGCGGCGCGCCTCGGTCTTCAGTTCCGCTCCCGGCGCGAAGACCGACCGCAACATCTCGAAGCTACCGCCGAGATCGGGCGACAGAAGCTCCTCCACGAGGCCGGATTCGCTTGTGCCAAGCGAGCGCCTGCTGCCGGCGCGCACGACCACGCGGCGCTCCTTCTCGGTAGGCACGTCGTGGCCGAAGAACAGGCTGAGCGGCACGCCGAACAGTTCGGCGAAGGCCCTAAGGTCGCCGAGCGAAGGGACCGACAGGCCGCGCTCAACCTGGCTGACCCAGCCGACCGAACGGCCGAGTTTCAGGCCGATCTCGGCCAGCGTCAGCCCGCGCGCCTTGCGCAGCGCACGGATGTCGCCGGCCAGCAGCCGCTCGCCATTGTCCTGTTCCGATCTGAGGGTGGTCGGGGTCATCGGCCTCCCGGTGAAAAAATTCAGATTAATTTCATGAGAGGCCAGCCGCATGAAAAAATCAAGAGTATTTTCATACTCCCACAAGATTTGCTTGCGCGTTTTTTGCGGTTCATGCAAAGGCTCGGCCACGAACGGCGGGTGGGGACGTCCGGTCGTGGACCAGGTTTCAAGCAGTCTGCGCGTGGTCCTTCGCGGGAACCGGTTTCGGTTTCCGGCCACGCGCAAAGGGACGACCCATGCTGGAGAACAACAGCCGGATTGCCAAGGACGCGGCGATCGTCGACGAGGCGATCACGTCGCGCCGCTCGGTGCGCGCCTTCCTGCCCGCCATGGTCGACGACGAGACGATCCGCGAGGTCCTTTCCGTTGCCTCGCGCGCGCCTTCCGGCACGAATATGCAGCCGTGGCGGGTCTATGTGACCAAGGGCGAGGTCAAGCAGCGCATCTCCGATGCCATCCTCAATTCCGGCATTCGCGCCGAGAAGGCGGAGTGGGACGAATATCGCTACTACCCCGACCAGTTCTTCGAACCCTATCTCACTCGTCGCCGCGCCAACGGCTTCGGCCTCTACGGCGCGCTCGGCATTGGCCGGCGCGAGGTCGACAGGATGCGTGCCCAGCACGACCGCAACTTCGTCTTCTTCGATGCGCCCGTCGGCATGATCTTCACCGTCGACCGGCGGCTGAACAAGGGCTCGTGGATCGACTACGGCATGTTCCTGCAGAACATCATGGTGGCGGCGCGGGGCAGGGGCCTGCACACCTGCCCGCAGGCGGCCTTCGCGCCTTATCACCGGCAGATCCGTCCGGTTCTCAACATCCCCGACGAGGAGATCGTCGTCTGCGGCATGGCGCTGGGCTACGAGGACACGTCGAAGCCGGAGAACGAATTCCGCACCGACCGCGCGCCGCTCGAGGAATGGGTGACGTTCAGCGAGTAAGGCTCGCGACCGCCACGCCTGCAGCCTACTCGGTGTTCATATGCGCGCCATGGCCGCTGACATGGGCGCCGTCCTGCGGCGTCAGCCGCAGATAGGCGAACAAGGCGCAGAGCGTGATCAGGCCTTCGATGACGAACAGGATGCGGAAATCGTTGACGCTGGCCTGGCCGCCGCCGGCGAGCAGCGACAGAAGTGCCGCCGCCAGGCCGACGCTGACCGCCACGGCAAGCTGCCAGAGGATGTAGTAGAGCGCGCTGAAGCGGCCGAGTTGCTCGGGCGCGATGTCCGAGTAGGACAGGTTGCCGGTCGAGGCCCATTGCACCGAGCGGAAGACGCCGAAGACGAAGATATAGGCGAGCACGATCCAGGCGGGCAGGCTTGCCTGCATCAAGGCGAAGCCAGCGACCAGGCAGGCGACGATCGGCGTGTTGGCGACCAGCACGCGGCGGAAGCCGAAGCGGTTGAGGATGCGCGGCATCATGAAGCGCGTCAGCAGCGAGCCGATCGCGGCAACGAAGGTCAGCGATCCCGCCTGCACCGCGCTCATGCCGAAGCCGAGCTGGAACATCAGCGGCAACAGGAAGACGACCGAGCTCAGCCCGATCGTATCGAGGCCGCCGCCGGTCAGGAAGCTGACGCGGAAGGTGCGGATTCGCAGCAGCTTGAGGTCGAGCAGCGGATTGCGGACGCGCAGGCAATAGAAGGACGCGACGGTCAGGATGGCGACGGCCGCACCCAACTCGGCGGCGATGATGCTGGCGGCGGCGTCCCTGGCGGCGAGCGAATCCATGCCGAAGACGAGCAGCGCCATGCCGCTGCCGACCAGCAGGAAGCCCGGAAAGTCGAACGGCGTGCGGACCGGCTTGGTCGCGGAGGGGAACAGCGAGGCGGCGAGCAGCGCGGCAATGAGCGCAATCGGGATGTTGATGTAGAAGATCCAGCGCCACGAGACGTAGGTGGTGAGCGCGCCGCCGACGAGCGGGCCGACCAATGGTCCGGACTGGCCGGCCAGCGAAATGTACATGTTGATCTTCAGCGTGCGGTCGCGCGGAAAGCTCGACAGGATCACCACCTGGCCGAGCGTGCCCATCAGCGCGCCGCCAAAACCTTGCAGGGCGCGCGAGGCGACCAGCATCCAGATGTTCTCCGAGAGGCCGCAAAGCGCGGAGGCGCTGGCGAAGACCAGCAGGGCAAAGCAATAGACGTTGCGCAGGCCGAAGCGGTCGGCGGCCCAGCCGCCGAGCGGCATCGAGATGATGAGGCTGGCGACATAGACGGTGATCAGCAGGCCAAGCTGGCTCGGCGGACGGGCCAGGCTTTCACCGATGCCGGGAAGCGCAGTCACCACTACATTCTGATCGAGACTGGTCATGAAGACGCCGCAGGCGACCGTCGCCGGCAAAAGCATCGACGCTTCGCCCGCCGGGGCAAAGCGGGTTGTGGCTGTCGCCGAAGTCTCTGCGGTCATTGGAGGATATGGTCGAACGGGTTGCCTGGACGGGCACCTGCCCCGACAGGAGCCCGTGATTTCCCATCTATCGTCCCGGCTGGCCTAAGGCTCAAGCAGCAGTTGCAGCCGTCCGTAGTGCCAGCTGCGTGTTTTTCCAGAATTGTCCTCTTGTCTTACGCAATTCCGGACGGAAAACCGCTGCACACTTTTCCTGGAATTGCTCTACTGCACCTCGTAGCCGACTTCCTCGCTGGCGTGGCACAGCGCCTTCCAGAACGAGCGGGCGAAGGAGCGGAAGACGTAGATGTCGAACTGGTCGCCGCCGCTGCGCTGGATCTGCGCGAAGACGTCGTGATGCGTTGTCGAGCGGCCGGCGCCGACCGGGAAGGCCGTCAGGGCGAAATCGATGGCGAAGAACTTCGCCAGCACCCATTCGGCCTTCGGGCCGGCGATGCGGATCGCGGTGCGGCCGTGCGACAGATCGGTGACGGTGCCTACGTCCGGCGTGACGACGCCGAAGAACGCGGCCGCAAGGCCCTCGGCTTCGTCGACGACGGTGAACTTGCCCGGGGCGAAGCCGAACGCCGCTCTTACGCCGTTGGCGACGCCGCCGCCTGCGCCGTCCGGAAGGGCAAGGCCCGCAACCTTATATATGGCCGACATCAGCCGCTTCTCCTCGCCCGGCCAGGCGGCGAGCTGCAGGATCGACCCCGGCCGCGTCTCCGACAGGATGACGTCGACGCCTTGTTCGAAATTGCCGTGCGAGCCCGGATGGTACTCCGGCTCGAGCGGAGACAAGCGCACGGGTAATTGGCGTTCAACCATGCATGCGGCTCCCGTCCGGGTCGTAGAAGTGGTTGGAGACGATCTCGATCGGACCGAACCGGTTGCGCAATGGGTCGGAGACGAAGGCGCGCGTGCCGTGGCGGGCCTTGCCGCCCTTGACCAGCGCCAGCGCGATATGCTTGCCGAGCGCCGGCGAGTAGCAGCAGGCGGTGATGTGGCCGATCGAATTGTGCGGATTGGCTTCGTCCAGTTCCTCGACGATATGGGCGCCGCCGTTGAGCGGGCGGTTGTCGAGCGAGACCAGGCCGACCAGTTGCAGCCGGTCAGGCGCGATCAATCCTTCGCGGTCCATCATTGCCGAGCCGATGAAGGGCTTCTTCTTCGACAGCATCCAGTCGAGATGCAGGTCGCGCGCCGTGGTGCGGCCGTCGATCTCGGCGCCGGTGACATGGCCCTTCTCGATGCGCATCGTGCCCAGCGCCTCGAGCCCGTAGGTGACCAGGCCGAACGGCTTGCCGGCCGCGATCAGCGCCTCCCAGACATGGGTGCCGTAGCCGGCGCCGGAATAGACCTCGAAGGCCATCTCGCCGGAGAAGGAGAGACGGCAGATCATCACCGGCACGCCTGATATCTGGCCGTAGACGATGCCCATGAAGGGCAGGGTGGCGTTGTCGACGGCGCTGCCGGTTACGCAGGCCGCAAGGATGGCTCTCGCCTTCGGCCCGCCGATGGCGGCGCCAGCCCATTCGTCGGTCACAGAGGTGACGGTGACCTTCAGCTCCGGCCAGATGACGTCGAGGAAATATTCCAGATGCTGCATCACCTTGCCGGCATTGGCGGTGGTGGTGGTCATCAGGAAGTCCTGTTCGCCAAGCCGCCAGGTGGTGCCGTCATCGAAGGCAAGCCCGTCCTCGCGCAGCATCAGGCCGTAGCGCGCCTTGCCGACGGCAAGCGTGGAAAACATGTTGGTGTAGACGCGGTCGAGGAGCTCCGCCGCGTCCGGCCCCTGCACCGCGATCTTGCCCAGCGTCGAGACGTCGACGATGCCGGCGCTGTCGCGGGTGGCCTTGGCCTCACGGACATAGGCCTGCTCGACCGTCTCGCCGGCGAGCCCGTAGATCATCGGCCGGTACCAGAGTCCGGCCGAATACATCCTCGCGCCATTGGCGATGTGCCAGTCATGCATCGGCGTCAGCCGCTCGGGCTTGACGTCGCCAAAACGCTCGGCCGCCAGCGAGCCGATCGACACCGCCGTATAGGGCGGGCGGAAGCGCGTCGTGCCGACCTCGGGGATCGGCTTGCCGAGCGCCTCGGCCATGATGGCGAGGCCCGGCACGTTGGAGCTCTTGCCCTGGTCGGTCGCCATGCCGAGCGTGGTGTAGCGCTTCAGATGCTCGACCGAGACAAAGCCCTCGCGATGCGCCAGCCGCACATCTTCCGCCGTCACGTCGTGCTGGAAATCGACGAAGCTCTTGCCCTTTGCCTTGATCTCGAACACCGGCGCTGGATCGGGCTCGCCGGGCGCTGCTTCGACGTCCGGCAACGCCGCCGGCGTGCCAGGGCCGCCGGCGGCGGCGAGACCCGCGGCGCGGCCTTCGGCAATGGCCTCGGCGGTCGAGAAACTGCCGGTGAAGGCGCCGGCGCCGACCCAGCGCTGCGTCGGCTTGGGCGGCAGGAAAGCTTGGCGGGAAGCGTCCCACTCGGCCCTGGCGCCGGCCTGGCTGGCGAGGTGGATGGTCGGCGACCAGCCGCCCGAGATCAGCAGGCAGTCGGCGTGGATGCTGCGCGCATCGCCGGTGAGCGCGCCGCTCGGCATGTCGAAGCGCTGCACCTTGAGGCCGTTGAGCGCCTTGCCGCCTTCCGTCGCGATCACGGCATGGCCGGACAGGATTTCCGCCTCGGCTTCGGTGGCCAGCCTGCGCATCTCATCCGACAGCTCGGCGCGAACGTCGATGATGGCGACGATCGCGGCCCCTGCCTGCTTCAGTGCCAGGGCGGAACGGTAGGCGCTGTCATTGTTGGTGAAGAGGGCAATCCGCTCGCCTGGCAGCACGCCATATTCATTGGCGTAACGCTCCGCCGCATGCGCCAGCATGACGCCCGGCCGGTCATTGCCGGGAAAGACCAGCGGCCGTTCGAAGGAACCGGTGGCGAGCACCACGGTCCTGGCGCGGATCGCCCAGTAGCGGTGGCGCGGCTCGCCCCTGGCGGGGCTCTCCTTGTGGTCGGTGACACGCTCCAGCGCGGCAAGCGTGTTGCCGTCATAGTAGCCCCAGACCGTGGTGCGCGGCAAAAGCCGCACATTGTCGTTGCCTTCGAGCTGGCCGGCTGCGCGCGCCGCCCAGTCGGCCGCCGGCATGCCGTCGATCGTCTCGCCGGACCAGTTGGCCGAGCCGCCGAAGCGCGGCTCCAGCTCGGTGAGGATGACCCGCGCGCCCTGGTCGGCGGCAGCCTTGGCGGCCATCAGCCCAGCAGGACCTGAGCCGACCACCAGCACGTCGCAGAAGGCGTTCATGCGCTCGTAACGCGACGTGTCGGCGGCGGTGCCGGCCCTGCCGAGGCCGGCGGCGCGGCGGATGAAATGCTCGCAGAACATCCAGAAACGCGTGCCCTTGAGTGGGCCGATCACGGGCCCCATGAAGGTCTTGTAGTAGAAGCCTGCCGACAGGAGCTTGCCGCCGAGCTGATTGACCGCGCTGACGTCCCAGGCGAGCGAGGGGAAGCGGTTCTGGCTGACGGCGGTGAGCCCGTCATAGATCTCGACCATGGTGGCCGGGATGTTCGGCTCGCGGACCTCGCCGCGCAGCACCGTAACCAATGCGTTCGGCTCCTCGACGCCGGCGGTGAGCACACCGCGCGGGCGGTGGTATTTGAACGAGCGGCCGAACAGCGTGACGCCATTGGCGAGCAGCGCCGAGGCCAGCGTGTCGCCGGCATGGCCTGTGTACGAAGCACCGTCGAAGCTGAAGCGGATGGTGCGCAGGCGGTCGACGCGACCGCCGGTCTCAGTGCGGCGCGGGCTCACGACTTCGCCTCCGTCTTGTGCCGCGCGGCGGATTTGTGGCCGCCATGCGCGAAGGCGGTGCTGGAGATGTCATGCGTCAGCGTGTTGCGCACGACCCTGACATGGGCGCGGCAGCCGCCCGAATGCTGCCAGATCTCATTGTGGTCGCCGGCGGGGTTCAGCCGGTCGTAGACATAGGCGTTCCAGGCGTCGATGTCCTGCGAGGCAGGTTGCGGGCGCTCGCGGTTGCCGTCGCCCTGATAGGTGAATTCGATGACGTCGCGCGGGCCGCAATAGGGACAGGTGATGAGCATTTATCTAAACCCTAATGCAGCCGAGGCGTCGCGCCCTGGCCTTTGTCGTCGATGACGAGGCCGCGATAGAAGCGGTCGAGCGTGAAGGGCGCGTTGAGCTCGTGCGGCTCGTCCTTGGCGATGGTCCAAGCAAAGCACAGGCCGGAGGCAGGCGTCGCCTTGAAGCCGCCGTAGCACCAGCCGCAATTGAGATACATGCCGGGCAGCGGGCCGGTGGTGATGATCGGCGAGCCGTCCATCGTCATGTCGCAGAGGCCGCCCCAGGAGCGCAGCATGCGCACGCGCGCCAGGCCCGGGAACAGCGCCAGCATCTCGCTCATCACCTCGTCGACGATGGGCAGGCTGCCGCGCTGGGCATAGCTGTTGTAGCCGTCGAGGTCGCCGCCATAGACCAGGCCGCCCTTGTCGGACTGCGAGATGTAGAAGTGGCCCATGCCGAAGGTCAGGATGGTGTCGATGATCGGCTTCAGCGATTCCGACACGAAGGCCTGCAGCACGTGGCTCTCGATCGGCATCTTGTCGATGCCGGCCAGTTGCATGACGCGGCCGGTGCTGCCGGCGACGGCGAGCGCAACCTTCCTGGCGCGGATTTCGCCGCGCGTCGTCGACACGCCGGTGATGCGGTCGCCGTCGCGCAGGAAGCCGGTGACCTCGCAATTCTCGATGATGTCGACGCCGCGGCGGTCGGCGCCGCGCGCATAGCCCCAAGCGACGGCGTCGTGGCGGGCGCTGCCGGCGCGCCGCTGCATCAGTCCGCCGATGACCGGAAAACGCGCCGAGCCGGAGACGTCGAGCACAGGCACCAGCCGCTTGATCTGGTCGACCGTCATCAGTTCGGCATCGACGCCGAGATGGCGCATGGCGTTGCCGCGCCTGGCATAGTCATCGAACTGGGCCGGCGTATGCGCGAGGTTGAGACAGCCGCGCTGCGAGAACATGACATTGTAGTTCAGATCGTGCGACAGGTTCTCCCACAGCTTCATCGAATGCTCGTAGAAGCGCGTGTTGGACGGCAAAAGGTAGTTCGAGCGCACCGCGGTGGTGTTGCGGCCGACATTGCCGGAGCCGAGCCAGCCCTTTTCCAGCACCGCGACGTTGGTGATGCCGTGCTCCTTGGCAAGGTAGTAGGCGGTCGACAGGCCGTGCCCGCCGCCGCCGATGACGATCACGTCATAGGATGCCTTCGGGTCCGGCTTGCGCCAGGCCGGCTTCCAGTCCTGGTTTCCGCTGAGCGCGTTCTTGAGGAGCGAAAAGGCCGAATATTCCGCCATGTTTCATGTCGTCCGGTTTGTGCGATGCGGCAGACTATAGAGCAGGCGGCGGGCGCAAAGCCAAGATTGCGCCATCGCTTTTCGACTGGCCGACTCCGGTCCGTTCGGCGGCTATGGACGGGGACGGCTTGCCGCAGGGTATGGCGGTCTTTATCAAGAACGGAGTTTTTCCAAGTCTTTCGGCAGCGAGTCGCCAACAACGTCATGCTCTTCCGGTTGCTTCGCCTAATCCTGGTCTTCATGCTCGTCGTGTCGGCGCAGCCGTCGTTCGACGCGATGGCGCAGGCGATCGGCCAGGGTTCCGCCCAGCTGATCGCCGACCAGCAGAAGGTCGTCCAGGACCTGACGGCCAAGACCGATGGTCTCGAAAAGAAGGTCACCGACGATGCCGAGGACGACGCCGCGCTCGTCGACATCCGCCTGCAGCTCGAGGATATGTCGCGGGCGGCGCTGAACAGCGCGCTGGCCTTCCGGTCGCGCCTCACCGACATCAACAATCGCATCGAGGTGCTGGGGCCGCCGCCGGCGCAGGGACAGCCGCCGGAGCCCGCGATCGTCACCAACGAGCGCGGTGCGCTTGCCGCCGAAAAGGCGGAGATTAACGCCGTCATCGCCGGCGCGCAGAACCTGTCGATCCGCATCAACGGGCTGATCGACAGGATCGGCATCATGCGCAGCGAGCTTTTCCGCAACGTTCTGACCAAACGCTACGAGCTGACCGACGCACTCAGCCCGCAGGCCTTTTCCGATGCTCACGATCAGTTCACCGGCCTCTACAAGGCGGTGGTGTCCTGGCTGAGCTTCGCCTTCAAATTCAAGCTCCAGGCCGTGCTCGCGGCGGCCCTGATGGCGCTGGGGCTGGCGGCGGTGCTGCTGGTCGGCGGCCGGCGACTGTTCGGGCGGATCTTCGAACCCGACCCGTCCATCGAGGAGCCGTCCTATCTCAGCCGGCTTTCCGTGGCGTTCTGGTCGACGCTGCTGCCGTCCGCGGCGCTCACAGTGTTCCTCGCCTCGACTGTGTTTTTCTTCAATTATTACAATGTGCTGCGCGGCGACATCGGCGTCTTCCTCAATGCGCTGCTGGCCGTCATCGCGGTGGTGTTCTGCGTCAACCGGCTGACCAATGCCGCACTCGAGCCGCGCCTGCCGAACTGGCGCCTGATCCCGGTTGCAACCGGCCCGGCGCGCTGGCTGGTGCGGCTGACGACGGCGATGGCTGTGGTCATCGGCTTCAACAATTTCCTGGCCGTCGTCAACGACAAGATGGGCTCGCCGCTGTCGCTGACCATTGCCAGAAGCTTCGTCGCCACCATCATCGTAGGCGTCATCCTGATCCTGATGGCATTGCTGAAGCCATTCCGGGCGAGGGATGGGACATGGCGCCCGTGGCCAGCCTGGCTTCGCGTCACCGCCGTGGCGCTCGGCCTGTTCACCATCGCCGCGGCGCTGCTCGGCTATATCGGCCTTGCGCTCTTCGTCTCCCTGCAGGTGGTGGTCACCGGCACTGTCCTCGTCACCGCCTATATCGGCTTCCTGTCGGCGCGGGCGATCGGCGAGGAGGGCGGCTTCGCCGACACATCGATCGGGCGCTGGCTGACCACCAATTCCAGCTATGACGAGACCGCGCTCGACCAGCTCGGCCTGGTCGTCAGCATCGCCATCAACCTGATGATCGTGCTGGTGTTCCTGCCGCTGATCCTTTTGATGTGGGGGTTCCAGCCCGGCGACATCCAGGCCTGGGCCTATAAGCTGGCGACGGGCGTCACCATCGGCTCGGTGACGATTTCGTTCACCGGCATCCTCAGCGGCATCGTCGTCTTCGTCATCGGCTATTTCCTGACGCGCTGGTTCCAGGGCTGGCTCGACGGTTCAGTGATGGCGCGCGGCAGGGTCGATCCCGGCGTGCGCAACTCGATACGGCTGGCGGTCGGCTATGCCGGCGTCGCCATTGCCGGCCTCGTCGGCGTCTCGGCGGCCGGCATCGACCTGTCGAACCTGGCCCTCGTTGCCGGCGCCCTGTCGCTCGGTATCGGTTTCGGCCTGCAGAATGTCGTGTCGAACTTCGTCTCCGGCCTGATCCTGCTCGCCGAGCGGCCGTTCAAGGTCGGTGACTGGATCGTCGCCGGCGACACCACAGGCACGGTCCGGAAGATCAGCGTGCGCGCCACCGAGATCGAGACGTTCCAGCGGCAGTCGGTGATCCTGCCCAATTCGAACCTGATCAACAATGCGGTCGGCAACTGGACGCATCGCAACAAGCTCGGCCGTGTCGATATCAAGGTCGGGGTCGCCTATGGCAGCGATGTCAAGCGGGTGCATGCCCTTTTGCTCGACATCGCGCGCAGCCATCCGCTGGTGCTGAAAAACCCCGAGCCGTTCGTGCTGTTCGCCAATTTCGGCGCCGCCGCACTCGAATTCGAGATCCGCGTCTTCCTCGCCGACATCCTCAACGGCAACATCGTCCAGAACGACATCCGTTTCGCCATCTTCGATGAGTTCAACAGCGAGCACATCGAGATCCCGTCGACGCCGCGCGCCGTGGTCGAGACGAAGAAGCCCGAGGCATGGCCGCTCGACGACGACAAGATGGAGGTCGACTTCGCCGACAAGGAGCAAGCGGAGGCCGAAGCCGCGGTAGAGAAGGCGCGCCTGGCGAAGTCCAGGCGCAAGGGCAGCAAGCCCGACCCGGATTGAGGTGGGCTGATATTCAGGTGAGGCCGGCCTGCAAACGGCGGCTGCCTGCGCTTCCGGTGCTCACGTACTTTAAACGCTTCGCTCCGGTTCTCGGAACCCAGCGTTTTCGACACGGCCTGACCTGAATCTCAGTACACCTTGGAGACGCCGCAGCGTGCTCGCTAACCAATTGCGGCATGAATGCGGCATTCAGTTGCGGTTCAGCTTCGATCTCATATAAGCTCGCATGCAAAGGGCGAGAATGCCTTGCGAAATGCAACAAGAGGCGGTGTGGAAACACCGGTATTGCAAAATGTGGAAGTCTGTCGTCGCCGCCATCGCTTTCCTGGCCGTGAGCGGGTCGGCTTTTGCCGCCAGCGCGGTCAACAAGGACGCCGAGACCAGGACGCTGATCGTGACCGAGGGCGGCGGCAAGACGGAGCTGGCGCTGGCCGCCGGCGAAACCGTGGAATTCTGCCCGAACGGCTGTTTCGTCACCTTGCCGAATGGTGACCTCGAAGCCTTGACCGGCTCGGAGACGGTCGAGATCTCGGGCGGCGTCGGCCGCATCAAGTAGTCGTCCGCACCAAGTAACCAAGGTAACATCTCTTGCGAAGGCCGGGCACATTGCCCGGCCTTTTATTGTTTCCGGTAGCAGTCGTTTAACAATGACGGGGGAAATACCACCGTACACACCGGATGCAACCGGGCGTTTTAACGTTCGCTACGCCGTTCCCCGCTATACCGGTCGCGAAGACGCCCAAACGCGGCGCGAAGGATCAGGCAGGCAGGGAATCATGGACGCGCGGTCGGATAGGAACGCAATTCCGCTTGCGGTCGATCTCGACGGCACGCTGATTGCAACCGATCTTCTGTGGGAAGGCCTGTTCATCCTTCTCAAGAAGAACCCGCTCTATGTCTTCATGGTGCCGTTCTGGCTGGCAGGCGGCCCGGCGCGCTTGAAGCAGGAGATCGCCGCCCGCATCGATATCGATCCGGCTTCGCTGCCCTATCGTGAGGTGCTGCTCGAGCGGCTTCGCACCGATCACCACGAGGGCCGCCTGATCGTGCTGGCGACCGGCACGCCGCGCAAGTTCGCGGAGGCGATCGCTTCGCATCTCGGCATTTTCGATCGCGTGCTGGCGACCGATGGCCCGCACAACATGACCTCGGGCAGGAAACGCGACTCGCTGGTCGCCGCTTATGGCGACGGCGGCTTCGACTATGCCGGCAACAGCCGGCACGACCTCAAGGTCTTCGACGCCGCGCATAGCGCGATCATCGTGGCGCCCGACCGTCATGCGGCGCGCTGGCAGGCCGCGCATGGCGGCGAAACGGTTGCGGCGCCGAAGCCGACCTTGAAGACATTCGTCAAGATGCTGCGCGTGCATCAATGGCTGAAGAACGCGCTGATCGCGGTACCGATGGTGCTGTCGCACGAGTACTTCAACATCGACATGATCTGGGAATGCGTGCTGGCGTTCATTTCCTTCAGCGCGGTGGCCTCGGCCATCTATATCCTCAACGACTTCTTCGACCTCGCGCTCGACCGCAAGCATCCGACCAAGCGCTATCGCCCCTTCGCAAGCGGCGCGCTGTCGATCCCTTTCGGCTTCGGCGCGATGGTGGCCTTGATCGCCATCGGCATTGCCGCCGGACTGGCGCTGCCGATCGAATTCCTCGGCGTGCTGGGCGGCTACATGGTCGTCACCACGGCCTATTCGCTGTCGTTCAAGCGCATGCTGCTGGTCGACGTGCTGACGCTCGCCGGCCTCTACACGATCCGGGTGCTGGCGGGCGCGGCGGCGACCGGCGTCGACGTCTCGTTCTGGCTGCTCGCCTTCTCGATCTTCTTCTTCCTGTCGTTGGCGCTGGTGAAGCGCTTCGTCGAATTGCGCACCACCGCCATCCCGGCCGGCGAGCGCATTGCCGGCCGCGGCTACCGCACCGAGGACCAGGAGATCGTCGCCCAGGCGGGCATGGCCTCGGCCTTCTCCTCGGCGCTGGTGCTGGCGCTCTACATGGACAGCGTCTCGGTGCGCGAACTCTATCCGCATCCGTGGCTGGTCTGGCCACTGGCGCCGATCGTGCTCTATCTCACCATGCGCGTCTGGATCCTCGCCCGCCGCGACGAGATGCATGACGATCCGGTCGTCTTCATCATCCGCGACTGGCGCAGCCAGATCGTCGTCGCCATCGGCGCGGCGTTCCTGGTTGCCGGAGGCTGGTGAGCATGGCCGCTTACAGTTTCCAAAGTTTCGGCCGCGCCACGCCGGCGGCGCGCCATGCGATCCCTGCGGAAGACGCCATCGCGCTGCTGAAGAGCGGCGCGGCGAAGGACGGTTCCTTGCTCGGCTATGGCAATGGCCGTTCCTATGGCGACACCTGCCAGAACCAGGCCGGCTCGGTGGTCGACATGCGGCCGCTCAACCGCGTCCGCGCGTTCAACGCCGAGACGGGTGTGCTGGAGGCGGATGCCGGCGTTCTGTTGTGCGACATCATCGCCCACGCCGCACCCCACGGCTTTTTCCCGGCGGTGGTTCCCGGCACGCAGTTCGTGACGCTCGGCGGGGCAATCGCCAACGACGTCCACGGCAAGAACCATCACCGGCGCGGCACCTTCGGCTGCCATGTCGAATCGCTGACGCTGCTGCGCTCGGACGGCAAGACCTATCGCTGCTCGGCGACCAGCAATGCCCGGCTGTTTCGGGCAACCATCGGCGGCATGGGGCTGACCGGGCTGATCCTGTCGGCGTCGATCCGGCTCATGCGGGTGCCTTCGCTCGACATCGTCGAGAAGGCGACGCCCTTTGGCGATCTCGGCGAATTCTTCGAGCTGACCGAAGCGGCCGACCAGGCCAATGAGTACGCCGTCGCCTGGATCGACCAGCTCGCCGGAGGGCGAGGGCGCGGCCTGCTGTTCACCGGCAACCATGCCGAGCATGGTTTGCATGCGGCGTCCCGTGCCGGCGCGCGCCTTTCGGTGCCGCTGCAGCCGCCATTCAATGTGCTCAACCGGCCGTTCCTGACTGCTTTCAATGCTGCCTATCGATGGAAGAAGGGGCGATCGGCGGCGCCGCGCCAGGTCGGCTACCAGGGCTTTTTCTTTCCGCTCGACGGTGTTGGCGACTGGAACCGGCTCTATGGACCGAAGGGCCTTTTCCAGCACCAGAGCGTGGTGCCGGAGGGGCCGGCGCGGCATGCCGTGCCGGCGCTGCTGGAAGCGGCAAGGCGCGCCGGGCAGGGGTCCTTTCTCACCGTGCTGAAGCGTTTTGGCAAGGTCCACTCGCCGGCGCTGCTGTCGTTCCCGAGGCCAGGCTTCACGCTGACGCTCGACTTCCCCAACCGGGGCGAAAAGACGCTCAGGCTGCTTGCCGAACTCGACCGCATTACGATCGAGGCGGGCGGCGCGGTCAACCCATACAAGGACGCGCGCATGGGCGCCGAGACCTTCGCGGCATCCTTCCCGGACTGGCCGCGGCTGGAAGCTGTGCGCGATCCCGCCTTCATGTCCGACTTCTGGGCGCGCACGGCAAAGAAACTGGATGAACGGCAGGGAGCTGCGCAAGCAGCGGAATAGGTAGAATTCGAATAAATCTTGGTAAAAGAAGCGTTAAAGCCAGGGTTTACTCAAACAGTCACGTGACTTCACGAAATGTTTGCAGGTTTGTGATAGGACCGCTGCGGGCGGGGTGGCAACAATGAAATACATCGTCTTCATTCTCTTCACGGTCATGACCAATGCGGCGGCCCAGCTGATGCTGAAGCAAGGCATGATGTCGCTCGGGCCAATTTCGTTCGAGGGCACCAATCCGCTGCTAAAGCTGCTGCAGATCGTCTTCAGCCCGTGGGTGTTCCTCGGGCTCTGCACCTTCGTCATCTCGATGGCTTCGCATCTCTATGTGCTGTCCAAAGTCGAGCTCAGCTTCGCCTATCCATTTCTTAGCCTCGCCTATGTCGCGGTCGCCGTCTTCGCCTATTTCGTTTTCCGCGAGGACCTCAATGGCTGGCGCGTCGCTGGCATCGCCTGCATCTGCGTCGGCACGGTGCTGATCGCCCAAAGTGGGCGAGGGCACGAGGACCGGACCGCTTCCATCACCCAAGACAAGATCGGCACAAGCGAGATCGTTCGATGAGACATGTGATTTTCGGCGGCGACGGTTTCGTCGGCCGCCACCTTGCCCCCAAGCTTGTTGCCGACGGCGAAGAGGTCGTTGTCGCCGACATCGTCAAGAGCGATCTGCCGCATTATCGCTCGGCTCGTTTCGTCACATGTGACGTCACCGATCCGGCCTCTGTCGCGACCGTCGGGCTCAGGGGAGAGGACATGGTCTACAACCTGTCGGCGAAGATGCTGTCGCCGATCCAGGTGCGCGCCAAGCGGCACGACTTCTTCTTCCCGGTGAATTTCCACGGCACCGAGAACATCATGAAGGCGATGGACAAGGCCGGCGCCTCGAAGCTCGTCCACTACACGACCGACATGATCTACGGGCACACGGTGACGATGCCGATGACCGAGGAGCATCCGGTCGCGCCGCTCGGCGAGTACGGCCTGTCGAAGTTGAGGACCGAGGAGCTGGCTGCCGAATGGCGCAAGCGCGGCATGTCAATCTCGCTGTTCAGGCCGCGCCTGATCATCGGTCCCGGCCGCCTCGGCATTTTGGAGAAACTGTTCAAGCTGATCGACTGGAATTTGCCCGTGCCTATGATCGGCTCGGGCAAGAATCCCTACCAGTTCATCTCTGTTTTCGACTGCGCGGAAGCTGCCCGCGCGGCCTGGAAGGCCGGCGTGCCGAACGAGGCCTATAATCTCGGCTCCCTCAACCCGCCGCCGGTGAAGAAGCTGCTTGGCGACCTGATCCGGCATGCCGGTTCGAAATCGGTCCTGATCCCGACACCGGGCTGGGCGGTCAAGCGCACGCTCGACCTGCTCGACCTCATGAACATGCCGATCATGGATCCGGAGCAGTATCTGATCGCCGACGAGGAGTGCGTGCTCGACGTGTCCAAGGCCGAGCGCCAGCTCGGCTGGGTGCCGCAATATCGCGACGAGGACATGCTGATCGCCGCCTACAGCGAGTACCGCGCCAAGAAGGACGGCCACGCCGTCGCCACCAAACACGTTCCTGCCGAATAAAGGCGACGAAGGGGAGATTTTCAGATGACCGTCATGGCCAAGCCGGAACACACGAGCACGCGCACGCTGGTCGAGGCGCCGGCGCTGTCGCCCGCCACCATCGCCAAGCCCGAGCTGATGAGCGTCGAGCAGGCCAAGGCGATGGACGTCGCCCGCATCACCGACCTGTTCAAGGCCCATCTCAATCCGGGCCAGCTGCATTTCATGAAGCTGCTCGGCTTCCACAAGGTCAAGATCGAGCGCGCCGAGGGCATGTTCTACATCGACCAGAACGGCCGCAAGATCCTCGACTTCTTCGGCGGCTTCGGCTCGCTGGCCTTCGGCCACAACCACCCGCGCATCCTCGAAGCACGCAAGAAATTCCAGGAGGAGAAGCGGCAGGAAATCGCCATCGCTTTCATGTCGCAATATGCAGCGGCGCTTGCGCACAACATCGCCAAGTGCTCGCCCGGCGACCTCGACATGGTGTTCCTCGGCTCGTCCGGTTCGGAAGCCATGGAAGCGGCTGTGAAGCTTGCCGAGCGCGCCGCCGGCCCGAAGCGGCCGAAGGTCGTCTATGCGGAGAATTCATTCCACGGCAAGACCAAGGGCGTGCTGGCGATCACCGACGGTTCGCTCTACCGCGCCGACTTCAAGGTGGCGGACAATGTCGTGCGGGTGCCCTTCGCCGACATCGATGCGGTCGAGCGCCTGTTCAGGAGCGATCCCGAGATCGGCGTCATCGTGCTCGAAACCATCCAGGGCGGCGGCGGCATCATCCAGGCGCCTGCCGAATACTGGCAGAAGCTGCGCGCGCTTTGCGACCAGTACGGCGTGCTGTGGGTCGCCGACGAGGTGCAGTGCGGCTATGGCCGTTCCGGCCGCTTCTACGCTTTCGAGCACTACGGTGTCGTGCCGGATGTGACGGCGCTGGCGAAATCGCTCGGCGCCGGCAAGGCGGCGGTCGGCGCCATGATCGCCAGGCGCGACGTATACATGAAGGCCTATGGCACGCCGAAGACGGCGATGATCCATGCCATGGCGACTTTCGGCGGCATGGGCGAAGCCTGCGTCACCGCGATCGAGGGGCTCAACGTGCTCTACGACGAAGGCCTGATCGACAATGCGGCCGCGACGGGCGACTACCTTCTGCAGCGGCTGCAGGCGCTCAAGGAGAAGTATCCGAAGATCATCAAGGACGTGCGCGGCAGGGGTTTTATGATCGGGCTCGAGTTCCACGATTTCTCGCAGACCTTGCCGATGGTGCTGAGGCCAATCGTCAGCGTGCTCGACGACAAGCTGAAGGGCTCGCTGTCCGGCTTCGTCGGCTCGCTGTTGTTGCGCGACTACGACGTGCTCGTGGCCTTCACCGAATACAATCGCAACGTCATCCGGCTGGAGCCGCCGCTGATCTGCCAGCGCGAGCATGTCGACCGCTTCGTCGATGCCTTCGACAACCTTCTGTCGCGCGGCATCGTGGCGATCGTGAAGGATTTCGTCAAAAGCCAGGTCGGCAAGTAGAGGGCGCTGAGCAGAACGATGCTGACCAGGCCGCCGACTGTCCCGACCAATCCGCTCGACCGGTTCGCCGGGGCTGGTCTCGCCTGGGGCGAGGGGACCTATGCGCGGCTGGCGGCACCCATCGGCGCGGCGGCTTTCTCGCTCTACATCCTTTTGACGGCGGCAACGGCCTGGATCATGCCCGACGCCAACTGGGATATGCTGCCCTATCTGGCGGTCGCCGAGGAAGGCACCTATCCCGATCCGCAGGTCCTGCACGACTATGCCTACAGCACGGTTAAGGCGGGCGTCTCGGCCGCCGACTACAAGACGCTGACCGACGATGGCGGCGGCTACCGCAGCCATATGGCGGAAAATGCCGCCGACTTCCATTCGCTGCTCGGCATGTACCGGATCAAGTTCCTCTATGCCGAGATCCTGTCCGGCCTCAGCCATGTCGTGTCGCCGGTCGAGGCTATGCGGCTGGTCTCCGTGGTCTCGGTGCTGCTGTTCGGCGGCATCACGCTCATCTGGCTGCGTTCGGAAGGCGCGCTGGCCTTGGCTCCGATAGTCGGCGCGGTGCTGATCATGGCCGATTTCGGCGACGCGGCGCGCGCGTCGACGCCGGACCTGATGTGCTCCGCACTGTTCCTCGGCGGCCTGTTCGCCTATGTGCGCAAACGCGAGGCGGCGACCGCGATCCTGCTGTTCCTCGCCTTCATGGCGCGGCCGGACAACATCGTCTTCCTGGCCATCTTCGCAATGCTGCTCATCATCTTCCGGCAAAGGGCCTGGGGCGCGCTGGCGGGCTTTGCCGCCTCCTTCATTGCCTATTTCGCCATTTCGCACTGGGCCCAGCACCCTGGCTGGTGGCCGCATCTGTGGTTCTCCACGATCGAGCAGCACTACAATATGGACGGCTTCGAGCCGCCATTCTCGCTCGCGGCCTACCTCAAGGCCTTCGCCGCCTCGCTGCTGCGTGCGATCAACGCCAACAGTTGGGTGGGCGTCTCGGTGCTAGCGCTGGCCGGATGGTACGCGCTTGGCCGCGCCGGTTTCCGCCTCGATCGTCGCGCCGGTATCCTGCTTGCGGCGCTGGTGCTCGGCGTTCTGGCCAAGTTCACGGTGTTCCCGATCCACGACACACGCATCTATTTCCCCAACCTGCTGCCGCCCTTCCTGCTGCTTGCTTGCCCGCTGATGGCGCTATGGGCCTCGGCCGGCCAGCGTCGCGTCGCGCCGCACGTCGTTGGCGGAGACAAGCCCGGAGACCCGCAATGAGTTCCGCTTCCAACCTGGCGCGCATCGCGCTCTCGTTCGGCCTTCCGGCCGGGCTGCTCGATCGCGGGCCGGCGCTGCGCGGCACGAAATTCCTCGCCCGGGCGGCGCTGAAGGCACGCTTCGGCGGCAGGCCGTTCCAGATGGTCAATGTCGGCGCCTGCGACGGCGCGCTGTTCGACGACGTGACGCCCTGGCTGCACCGCATTGCGCGGGCGCGGGCGATGCTGGTCGAACCGATCCCCTACAATCAGAAGCGCCTGCGCGCCAACTATCCCGATACCGGGCGCTTCATCATCGAGCCTGTGGCGGTGACGCGGACCAGGGGGACGATCACCGTTCATA
>NZ_RZOF01000680.1:0-687 GCF_003998955.1 Mesorhizobium sp. M4B.F.Ca.ET.017.02.2.1
CGGGGTCGATGGAACGGCGGACGAAGACCCTCGCTCTCCCACGGGCTTCAAGGCCCAAAGATGCTCCGGTCTCTCGTCCGCCACCGCACCTGCTGCAATAGCAGAGTCGGCAAGGGACAAGTTACAAAGGTGCCGGCAGGCGGATGAGGGGCAGCGCTTACGCTGAAGGGCTAGCTCCAATGCTCCTCGTAAGGCGGCCACTTGCCGCGCATGCCGGCTTCTTGTTCTGATGACCCACATGAAACTCGCCACCTTCAACATCAACAACATCAACAGCCGGCTGGAAAACCTGCTGGCCTGGCTCGCCAAAGCAAAGCCCGATGTGGTCTGCCTGCAGGAACTCAAGGCGCGCGACATGCAGTTTCCGCAGACCAGGCTCGCCAAGGCCGGCTACGGCGCAGTGTGGAAGGGCGAGCCGACCTGGAACGGCGTCGCCATTCTGGCAAAGGGCGCAGAACCCGTGCTGACGCGCGACGCGCTGCCCGGCGACGAGGCCGATCGCCAGGCGCGCTACATCGAGGCGGCGGTCGACGGCGTCGTTGTTGGCTGCCTCTACGCGCCGAACGGCAACCCGCAACCGGGGCCGAAATTCGACTACAAGCTCGCCTGGCACGAGCGCTTCGCCGCGCATGCCGGTCAGTTGCTCGATACCGGCCTGCCGGTCGCGCTCGCCGGCGACTACAACAT
>NZ_RZOF01000681.1:0-664 GCF_003998955.1 Mesorhizobium sp. M4B.F.Ca.ET.017.02.2.1
ACGGGGAGAGCGACTGTCTTGGCTGTCAAGCTGTTTGCCATGGTTTTTGGTCGCGGATGATGGCGTTGAGAATGGTCAGCAGCTTTCGCATGACGGCCACGACGGCGACGATCTTCGGCTTGCCGACCTCGACGAGGCGGTCGCGAAAGGCCTTGAGGACCGGATTGTGGCGTATGGCGACGAGGGCAGCCATGAAGAGGACGGCGCGCACGCGGCTCCTGCCGCCGCCGATGAAGCTCTTGCCACGCCATGTGCCGGACTGCCTCGTCCATGGTGCGAGACCTGCGAGCGCTGCGATCTGGCGCCGGTCGAGGCTGCCCAACTCCGGCATCTCGGCGATCATGGTGCGGGCAACGGTGGGACCGATGCCTGGTACGGAGGACAGCAGTTTTTCCCGGACCCGCCAGAGTGGCGACTTGCGGATATGATCGTCCAGGTCGGCATCGAGGCTTTCCAACTCACGCCTGAGCGCGGCGAGCAGGCGCTTGATGCTCTTTTGCGCCTGTCTTGCGTTGACCGTGCGGGCGCGGTTCTCTTCGGCCACGATCATCTGCACGATCTGACGCCGGCGCGTGACGAGATCGGCCAACGTCCTGGTCTCGGCATCGCGCAGCGGCCGCAGTTCCGGCTTGGTCGCAGCTATGAAGGCTGCGATGACGGCAGC
>NZ_RZOF01000682.1:0-654 GCF_003998955.1 Mesorhizobium sp. M4B.F.Ca.ET.017.02.2.1
GACGCGCACGGTGTAGCGGCTCACATCGTCATACTGCACCTACGCCACACACCGGCCGGACCTGATCCGGCTTTATGAGCATTGGGCTTTGTCAGTCGCACAAGCGTGATGGCTTTCGCGACGCGGCGCGCCTCAGGAACTGAGCCGCGGGTCCGGGTCGAAACGCGGGAAAGAAAGACAGGAAACAGAATGGCCGATCAATTCGCAACGGACGTCATTGCCCTGATCAAGAAACGCGCCGAGTCGGAGAGCGGTGAGGGAATGCCTGCGTCATTCGTCGGCGAGATAACAATCGCCACGGAACTGGACGCGCTCGGGTTCGATTCGCTGGGTTTGGCGGACGTCCTCTGGGATGTGGAACAGGCCTACGGCATCAAGATCGATATGAACACGGCCGATGCCTGGTCCAATCTCAAGAATGTCGGCGACGTCGTGGAAGCCGTCCGCGGCTTGCTTGCGAAGGAGGCTTGAATGGACAGGCGCGTCGTTATCACCGGAGTGGGCGGCCTGTGCGGACTGGGCACTGACGCCGCCTCTATGTGGAAAGAGATGCGCGAAGGCCGCTCCGCCATCGGCCCGCTCGCCAATTCCGAGCTTCATGACCTGGAGGGCATGACCGGCGCTGAGATCAAGGCGCTGCCCGAGCACGACATC
>NZ_RZOF01000683.1:0-653 GCF_003998955.1 Mesorhizobium sp. M4B.F.Ca.ET.017.02.2.1
CCTCGCTTGACGCCAGCGGCGCATGGAAATCGCAGCCTTGAGCGGCCGCCAGGAGTTCGATGCCGATGACGGCGGTCGCATTCTCGATCATGCCAAGCAAGCGGCGGGCGCCGTGCGCGGCCATCGAGACGTGGTCTTCCTGGTTGGCCGAGGTCGGGATCGAATCGACGCTTGCCGGATAGGCCTTCTGCTTGTTTTCGGAAACCAGCGCCGCCGCCGTCACCTGCGGGATCATGAAGCCGGAATTCAGTCCGGGCTTGGGCGTCAGGAAGGCCGGCATGCCGGACAGCGCCGGATCGACCAGCATGGCGATGCGGCGCTCCGACAGCGAGCCGATCTCGCAGACGGCAAGCGCGATCATGTCGGCGGCAAAGGCCACCGGCTCGGCGTGGAAATTGCCGCCGGAAAGCGCGGTGTCGTCCTCGGCGAAGATCAGCGGGTTGTCGGTGACACCATTGGCCTCGGTCTCAAGCGTGTCGGCCGCCTTGCGCAGCACATCGAGCGCGGCGCCCATCACCTGCGGCTGGCAGCGCAGGCAATACGGGTCCTGCACGCGCTCGTCGCCGACGCGGTGTGATTCACGGATGGCGCTGCCTGCCATCAAATCGCGCAGCGCGTCCGCCGTCTCGATCTGGCCGCGATGCTTCCTGAGC
>NZ_RZOF01000684.1:0-632 GCF_003998955.1 Mesorhizobium sp. M4B.F.Ca.ET.017.02.2.1
CGCCGCCTCTATGTGGAAAGAGATGCGCGAAGGCCGCTCCGCCATCGGCCCGCTCGCCAATTCCGAGCTTCATGACCTGGAGGGCATGACCGGCGCTGAGATCAAGGCGCTGCCCGAGCACGACATCAACCGGGGGCATCTCATCTCCATGGACCGCTTCAGCTTGCTCGCCGTGCTTGCAGCGCGCGAAGCCATGCGGCAGGCCGGACTTTCCTGCGACGAAGGGAATGCCCATCGCTTCGGCGCGACAGTGGGCGTTGGATTTACCGGTTCATACGCAACAGAACAAACTTACCGCTCACTGCTTTTGGGTAGCGCAATCCGTGCTGAACTCTTCACTGGAGTAAAGGTGATGCCCAGCGCCGCTTCCGTCCATCTTAGCTTGCGCCTCGGCTTGCGCGGGCCGGTGTTCGGGGTGACCTCCGCATGTGCCTCGGCCAACCATGCGATCGCCTCGGCGGTGGATCAGATCAAGCTGGGCCGGGCCGACGTAATGGTTTCCGGGGGCAGCGACGCACCCTTCGCATGGGGCGTGCTGAAAGCATGGGAAGCAATGCGCGTGCTTTCACCCGATACCTGCCGGCCCTTCTCCGCCGATAGGAAGGGCCTGGTGCTGGGCGAGGGTGCTGGCA
>NZ_RZOF01000685.1:0-632 GCF_003998955.1 Mesorhizobium sp. M4B.F.Ca.ET.017.02.2.1
CGCCGCCTCTATGTGGAAAGAGATGCGCGAAGGCCGCTCCGCCATCGGCCCGCTCGCCAATTCCGAGCTTCATGACCTGGAGGGCATGACCGGCGCTGAGATCAAGGCGCTGCCCGAGCACGACATCGATCGCAAGCAGCTCGTCTCCATGGCCCGCTTCAGCTTGCTCGCCGTGCTTGCGGCGCGCGAAGCCATGCGGCAGGCCGGACTTTCCTGCGACGAAGGGAATGCCCATCGCTTCGGCGCTACAGTGGGCGTCGGCGGCTTGGGCTGGGATGTAATGGAGGAAACTTACCGGGCCCTCCTTTTGGACGGCGCGAGGCGAGTTGGCATCCTCGCTGTACCCAAAACGATGCCAAGCGCCGCCGCCGGCCAGGTGAGCTTGCGCCTCGGCTTGCGCGGGCCGGTGTTCGGGGTGACCTCCGCATGTGCCTCGGCCAACCATGCGATCGCCTCGGCGGTGGATCAGATCAAGCTGGGCCGGGCCGACGTAATGGTTTCCGGAGGCAGCGACGCACCCTTCGCATGGGGCGTGCTGAAAGCATGGGAAGCAATGCGCGTGCTTTCACCCGATACCTGCCGGCCCTTCTCCGCCGATAGGAAGGGCCTGGTGCTGGGCGAGGGTGCTGGCA
>NZ_RZOF01000686.1:0-630 GCF_003998955.1 Mesorhizobium sp. M4B.F.Ca.ET.017.02.2.1
GTCCGGCCGTGCCGGATAGGAGAACGAGACGTCGTCGAAGCTGATCGCGCCTTTCGCCTTCGCAGGCAACGGCCGCGGATCGGCGGGAGACTGGATCGCCGGCTTCTCGGCCAGGATCTCGGTCAGCCGCTCGGCAGCACCCGCCGCCTGGGCGAGCTCGCCCCACACTTCCGACAGCGCGCCGAGCGCGCCGGCGGCGAACACCGAATAGAGCAGGAACTGGCCGAGCGTGCCCGCCGACATCGTGCCAGATAGCACGTCGCGCGAGCCGAACCACAGCACCGCCACCACCGAGGAGAAGATCATGAAGATGGCGAAGAAGGTGAGGAAGGCGCGCGCGAAGACCGAGCCGCGCGCCGCCTCGAAGGCGGCTTCCACTGCTGCGGAGAAACGGCCGGTGACCAGCGTCTCGTTGGTGAAGGCCTGCAGCGTGCGCACCGCACCGATCTGCTCGCTGGCATAGGCGGTGGCGTTGGCCAGCGTGTCCTGCGCCTGCCGCGACTTGCGCCTGACCGAACGGCCGAAGGCGACCAGCGGCAGCACGATGAGCGGGATGGCGGCGATGACGAGGCCGGACAGTTTCGGGCTGGTGAACACCATCATCGCCACCGCGCCGAGGCCGAGGATGAC
>NZ_RZOF01000687.1:0-625 GCF_003998955.1 Mesorhizobium sp. M4B.F.Ca.ET.017.02.2.1
TGAACCGCATTGCCCAGCGGATCGAAGATCGCCGCGATCTCGTCCGGCACGTCGTCGGGGATCGGCACGACATTGTGCTGCGGGATCGCCACATACTCGCCGAAGGCGCCGGGGCGATTGACGCCGACGCCGAGCGTGTTGCGGCAGAGATGCCCCCTGCCCGCGCGGCAGTTGCGGCAATGGCCGCAGACGATGTGGCCCTCGCCGGACACGCGCTGGCCGAGCTTGTATTCGGTGACCGCGGCGCCGAAGTCGGCGACGGTGCCGACGAATTCATGGCCGGTCACCATCGGCACCGGTACGGTCTTTTGTGCCCACTGGTCCCAATTGTAGATGTGAACGTCGGTGCCGCAGATCGCGCTTTTCCTGACCTTGATCAGCACGTCGTTGGGGCCGATCTCCGGCACCGGCACCTCTTCCATCCAGATGCCCGGTTCGGCCTTGGCCTTCACCAGCGCTTTCATCATGTTGGACATTCTTTTGTTCCTTGATTCTTTTGATCCGGAATCGTTTTCGGCGCTCAGGAAATCACGCCGAGCTCGCGTCCCACTGCGCCGAATGCCTCAACTGCCCTGTCGATATCGGCGCTGGAATGCGCCGCCGACATCTGGGTGCGGATACGGGC
>NZ_RZOF01000688.1:0-615 GCF_003998955.1 Mesorhizobium sp. M4B.F.Ca.ET.017.02.2.1
GCGTGAGCAGCCGCGGCTTGCAGGGTTGGGTTGGGGGTCATGCGCCTTTTTTGGGCGATCGTGCTGCTGATGACCAGAGGGCTCTTTTCCGCCGCGCGCGGCGAGGAACGCATCGCCTTGGTCGTCGCCGGTCCGGCCGGTGACGGCGCGCCCGCCGTCGCCGTGCGGATCGCGGCAAGCTTGCGGCAGATAGGTTTTGCGGTCGGGCTGCTGAGCCACGGCGAGGACCGAACCGGCCCGCAGTCCAGCAGGCCCAGCCTACGGGAGCAGATGCCAACGGAGACGAATTCCGCACCACAGGGCTTGGGTACATGCGCGCCAAAACTGTTGTCCTGATTGTTGTCGCCGCCATGTTAGGCGTGCTTGCGGTCGTCCTCGCCAATGTCTGGCTGGCCGACCAGCGGACTGGAATGGCACAGCTTGACAATGCGCCCGCAACCGCGGCGCCGCCGCCTATGAGCGGGGCGAGCGACGGCGGCTACGGCAGCCCACCGGCCGGCCTCGGAAGTGGCGACTCGGGCAGCGGCGGCGGTGGTTCCGACAGCGACGGTGGTGGTTCCGGCGGCGGCAGCAGCGGTTTGGCCGGCGGCGGCCTCGGCAACGGCGGTGGGTGGG
>NZ_RZOF01000689.1:0-613 GCF_003998955.1 Mesorhizobium sp. M4B.F.Ca.ET.017.02.2.1
ATTGCCGTTGGCGACCCAGGTGCCGTTGCGCCAGGCCAGCAGCGCGGAGGCTTCGTTGACGTCGGCATCGGCCGGGCCGACATCGGCGGCGGCGGGCAGCACCACGGCGTCGAGGCTGTTGGCGTCCAGCCAATCCTCGAAATCGAGGCGGCGCGTTTGCTCCAGCCCCTCGAGGCCGGCGTGCATTGTCGGGATGCGCTCGAACGGCGTCACGCCCTGCTTCGCCCGCTCGACATAGTCGGCGAGGTCGAAGCCGTCGTCGCCGTAGCGGTCGGGCAGCGCGCCCGGCGGCTGCGGGAAGATTTTTGCGCCGTCGACCGAAGCGAGATCGGGAATCGCCGGATCGGCGTTGGCGCGCAGGAAATCGTCCCAGGACCAGATGCATAGGTCCCAGATCTCGCGCTCGGCGAAATCCTGCGGGACCAGCCCGCGCTCGACCATGGTCTTCGCGCCGGGGCGGTCGCGCTCATAGTTGGAGACGACAGGGAAGTCGACCTCGACCACCTCGGCGCCGAGCGCCTCAAGATCCGCCGCCGCCTGCCGCCAGAGGTCGAGCACCGAGGCGCGCGTCTCGATCGGCTTCGCCGCTTGCGCGTCGCGCCCGATGTACATT
>NZ_RZOF01000068.1:0-21768 GCF_003998955.1 Mesorhizobium sp. M4B.F.Ca.ET.017.02.2.1
AAGAACATATAGTCCGGCCGCGCCTCGCCGAGCTCCAGCGCGTCGTCGCGGGTCTTGGCGCCGCCGGCGCCGACCATCATCTTTCCCTGGAAATGTCCGATGGTCTCGGCGAGCTCCTGGCTGGAGACCTCGACATGGATGCCGTCGGCCTGAACGCGGCCGGCGATGCGGGTGTCGCCGGCAATGACGACCGCCACGCCCGCCGCTTGCGCCGCGGGCACGATCTTCTCGGCGAAGGCCTGGAAGGAAACCTCGTCCATGCCGTTTTCCGGCAGGATGAGCGAGGCGACGTCGCCGCCGTCGAAGGCCGCGGCAATGCGCTCGGCCGGCGCGTCTTTCGGCGCGATCAGCACGATACGGCAGCGATTGGGCGGCGTGGCGTCGTTCATTGGTCTTCAATCCCGGTTTTTCGCCTATGCCGGGCGAAGATGGTTGCATTGCGGCATAGAGCAAAGCGCCCGGTTTGAACAGGCGGGCAAGCGGGATCGTTATCGTGAAGGCGAATGCAGGCCTGGGGCGCCGGTCGCGTTCCGTCACTCGGCCGGTTGCGGGCCCGGTGTCTTTCGCTTCCACGGCGTCCAGCCGAGGGTCATGCCGGCGGCGGCGATCAGGATGGCGGCGGCGCCGACGATCTGGGCGGGGTGCAGCCGATGGCCGAAGGCGCCGACATCGACGAGGATCGCCACCACAGGATAGACGAAGGAGAGCGCCCCTTGCAGATGCGTCGGCAGCTTCTGGATGGCGCCGTACATCAAAATGTACATCAGGCCGGTATGGACGACGCCAAGCGTGGCCAGCATCATCCAGCTCCAGGCGTCCGACGGCAGGTGGGAAAGGTTGGCGAAGGGCGCCAGCATGACGACGCCGACGCAAACCTGGATAAGCGCGATCAGATGCGGCGGCGTGCCCTTGAGCGTCTTGGTGACGATGGCCGCCACGGCCCAGAAGAAGGCCGCGCCCAGCGCCATCGCGATGCCGGTCGCATAGTCGGTGCCGACGTCGCCGGCATCGGGGCCGGTCCGAACGATTAGCAGCATGCCGGCGAAGGCGATGGCGAGCCAAGCCAGCTTGGTCAGGGTCAGCCGTTCGCCAAGGAAGAGCGCGCCGAAGCCGACCAGCATGAAGGGCTGGGTGTTGTAGATGGCGGTGGCGATCGAGATCGAGGCGCGCGGAAAGGCGCTGAACAGGAGCAGCCAGTTGATGACGATGGCGGCGCCGCCAAGCGCGGCAAGCGCGACGACGCGCGGCGTCAGCGTGCCGCGCAGCAGGCCAAGCGCCGCGCAGATGACAAGCAGCGTCGCCGCGCCGAAGGCGCAGCGCCAGAGCACCACGTCAATGGCGGGCTGGCCCGAAAGCACGACGAACCAGCCGATCGTGCCGAGTATTGCCATTGCCGCGGTCATTTCGACCGTGCCGCGCAGTGTATTGCTCATGAAAGACCCCAATGATTTTCAGGCTTCATGATCACAAGAGGTCGGGGTCATTTCCATGCTGTGAAAAAGATGATATCGCCTATTCGCCTAACTAAAAAAGGCAGAAATGGCTTTCATCGTGGAATGTGAAAATGCTCGACGATCTTGACCGGCGCCTTCTCGACATCCTCGTCCGAGATTCCAGGACGTCGCTGAAGGATCTCGCGCAGCAGGTCGGCATGTCGTCGCCGAGCGTTTCGGAGCGGTTGCGGCGGCTCGAGGAGCGCGGCGTCATCCGCGCCTTCACCATCGACGTCGATCCGGAAGCGCTCGGCTACCCGCTGCAGGCGATCGTGCGCATTCGGCCCCTGCCGGGCAAGCTGCACATCGTGCAGAAGCTGATCGAGGAGACCCCTGAATTCGGCGAATGCGACAAGGTGACGGGCGACGACTGCTTCGTCGCGCGGCTGTTCGTGCGCTCGATCGGCGAGCTCGACCGGCTTCTCGACCGGATCGCCGACAAGGCGGAAACCAGCACCGCGATCATCAAGGCGCAGCCGATCCGGCGGCGCCCGCCGCCGCTCGGCATCTAAGCCACCCAGGAAAAGTGGAAAAACAGTTCCGTTCGGAATTGCGTAAAAACAATTCGATGTTTGCGTGAAAGGGGACTGTTGAGGTCACCCGTCCGGCAGGCCGAAGACGGCACACGGTCTAGCGATTCCGCGCAATAGATGTTCGCCCAGCGGGACCACGGGCGTTGATGTTTCCGCCGCGACAGCGCCCGAAATCAGCACGCTCCGTCCTAGCGGCCGGCACAGGCCCTCGAGCCTGCTGACGAGATTCACGGCCGGGCCGATGGCGGTGAAATCCAGCCGGTCGGCTGTGCCGATATTGCCCCACACCATGTCGCCCAGATGCAGCGCCATGCCGAACTGCAGTTCGGGCATGCCCTGTGTGGCGCGGACCTGATTGAGCTGCGCCATTCCCGCCCGCGCCGCTCCGATCGCGCGCAACGCCGCCTCGCAAGCCTCCGAAGCCGAGCGCTCGCCGACAGGAAAGATCGCCAGCACCCCGTCGCCGATGAATTTCAGCACCTCGCCGCCAAAAGCGTGAACGGCGCCGGCGATGCGGTCGAAGCTGGCGTTGAGCGCCGCCACGACCTGTCCGGCGTCCGTCTCCTCCGACAGGGCGGTAAAGTCGCGCAAATCGCTGTAGAGCAGGACGGCGCGGATCGTCTCGCCAACCTCGCGCCGAGAACGGCCGGCCAACACCTGCGCCGCGCTTCGCTGCCCAAGATAGGCCTGAAGCAGGGCCGACAGCGCCGACCTGGCGGCGAGAGCGGCAAGTGGCGCAGCGGCGAAGCGCGCCACCTCGTCCAGTGTATTCGATTCCTGCTCCGCGAGAGGGCGGACCGCGACCCAATTCAGTTTTGGAGTCTCGGATTGCGCATCCTGACGTCCGGGCCCAACCGTGTAATCGTGCACGACACCGGTACCCAGTCCCGCCAGCCAATCGCGTCCGAGATCGCCCTCCCCGGCTCCAGGCATCATGCCGGCGCCAAAACCCAGCGCCTCCATGACGAGGCCTGTCTCGGCCCGCCACAGCCAGGCGCGGCGCGTTATGATCGGATGCGGTGCGGCGAGCGTCAGGGCTCCGCCGGCGAGCGGCAGCCCATCGTCAACCAGCCGCGCGCCGAGTGTGGCCAGAAAGTCATCCGGTTGGACGGCGACGCCGGCGTGGTCGACCAACCAGGCGAGAGTTGCAGAAAGCCGCATCGACACGATCATGCTTCGGCGTTCCGCCGCTGTCACCAGCGCGAAATGCCCAAGGCGTTTTTTGTTGAAAGGAAGGCCGATCTGGCGTCGAATCGAATGCGCTGGTCCGGCGCCGCCTGTCGGGCGAGCCATGTTGGCGCGCGCACACCCAGGAGATTTCGATGGCTGAACCCTTGATCGTTCGTCGTGAGGTGCAGATCGCGGCGCCGCCGGCGACGGTCTTCGCCTTCCTGGCCGATCCCGACAAGATCGTGCGCTGGATGGGAACGGAGGCCATGGCAGAGCCCCACCCCGGCGGTCTTTACTTGCTGAATTTGGCAGGAAGGGCCACGGCACGCGGCCAATTCACCGAGGTCGTACCTGTCCACCGCCTGGCCTACAGCTTCGGCTGGGAGGGCAACGACCAGACGCCGCCCGGTTCGAGCCTCGTTGAAATCGACCTGGTCGAAGAGTCCGGCGGAACGCGGGTCAAACTCACCCATAGCGGCCTTGCCGACCGAGAGATTTGCGACAGCCACGAGAAGGGCTGGACGCATTATCTGAGCCGGCTCGCAATCGCCGCCGCCGGTGGCGACCCGGGACCGGACAAGATGTAGGGCTGCGGCCGCGATTGCCGACAGCCAACGACACCAACCGCTAGAGATCCAGCTTGTAGCCGATGTGGCTGGCCTTGAAGCCGAGCCGCTCGTAGAAGCGGTGCGCGTCCGCCCGGCTCTTGTTGGTCGTCAGCTGGACGACCCTGCAGCCGCGCTTGCGGCATTCCTCGACCGCCCATTCCAGCAGGCGCTGTCCAAGCCGTTCGCCGCGCCGGTCGGCGGCGACGCGGACAGCCTCGATCTGGCCGCGCCTGGCGCCCTGAAGCGACAGCCCGGCAAGATAGGTGATCTGCAGCGTGGCGATGACGCGGCCACCGTCCGTCATGACAGCGAGGAACTGGTTGGGATCGGCATCGATGGCGGCGAAAGCGTCGCGGTAGGGTTTGGCCAGCGGTTGGCTGGCATCCTCGCGGCCGCGGCCCAGCGGATCGTCGGCGAGCATGGCGACGATCGCCGGTAGATCGGCTTCCTGCGCGCGGCGGATCCGGATTTCGCTCATGGCAAACCTCGTGCATGGGCCGTGACCTTATGCATGGGCGGCGCGCCGCCGCAAATCCGGAACAGCCGTGTTACGGACAGTTGATCGCGCAGGCTGCCGCTAGGGCACATTGTCTATCGCGGCGCCAGGCATTCTGGTCTATTGCAGGGCTCCCACCCTCCAGCCGTTCTCATCCCATGACAGGCCTGCTCAGCGATCCGTGGTTCTATGCCGCCATTCCGGCGGTCATTCTCGTCGGCCTGTCGAAAGGCGGCTTCGGCGGCGCCGTCGGCTTCGTCGGCGTGCCGCTGATGGCGCTGGCCATGCCGCCGGTGCAGGCGGCCGCCATCCTGCTGCCGATCCTGTGCCTGATGGACATCGTCTCGGTCTGGACGTGGTGGGGCGTCTACGACCGCAAGATGCTGGTCGACATGATGCCGGGCGCGGTGATCGGCATCGGCCTCGGCTGGCTGACGGCGGCGCTGGTCACCGAAGAGATGGTGCGGCTGATCGTCGGCGCGGTCGCGCTGATCTTCGTGCTGCGCTGGCTCTATCTGCAGTTCCGCCACGGCGCCGACCATGCGGCGGCGCCCAACCGGGTGGCCGCCGCCTTCTGGGGCACCGTCGCCGGCTTCACCAGCTTCGTCGCCCATGTCGGCGGCCCGCCGTTCCAGGTCTATGCGCTGCCGATCCGGCTCGATCCGAAGGTGCTGTCGGGCACATCGGCGATCTTCTTCGCCGCCACCAACGCGCTGAAGCTGGTCCCCTATTTCGCGCTCGGCCAGTTCGACACCACCAACCTGACGGCGTCGGCGGTGCTGATGCCGTTGGCGCCGCTGGCGACCATCGCCGGCGCCTGGCTGGTGCGGCGCATGCGGCCGGAGGTCTTCTATCCCTTCACCTACGCGACCGTCGCCATCGTCGCGGTCAAGCTGTTGTGGGACGGGATCGCCGGCCTGCTTTGAGAGCAAGGCGCGGCCACGCGACCGTCCCTCGCCGTCATGCTTTCAGGCGGCGCTCGGCACCAAGCGGCGGCTGCGGCCGAAGGCCAGCATGGCGCCCGCCGCCGCCACCAGCGCCATGCCGGCGAGGATGGCGATGTCGTGCACGGTCGGCTTGAGCACCATGTCGGCGATGACCACCAGCATCACCGAATAGTCGAAGCGGGCGGCGCTTATGATGCGCTGGCCGACGGCAAGGACGGCCGGCGTAACGCCATCCTTTGCGATCATGTCGGCCATGCGGTCGGCGCTCGGCTTGAACACGAACATGCCGATCGAGAATGTCGTGGCGTAACCGGCAAGGCCGATCAGGATCCAAAGGTCGGAAAAACCGACCCAGAACGCGCACATGATGAGGCCGAACAGCAGCGTCAGCATCGACATCGGCGCGAAGTAGCGGTTGCCCAACTGCCCGGTGGCGCGCATCGCCTGCAGCTTGCCCTCGACGTTGCCGGCGCGCTCGGCAAGCAGGCCAAGCAGGAACAGCGCGAAGCCGCCGCCGACCCACAGAGTGGCCGAGACGACGTGGAGAAATTTGACGATTGAATACCAGTCCATAGTTTTGCCCCCCGAGGTTCTGGTAATTGCGATGGAGCTGATTTGCTCCACCCGGTTCAGAGGAGCGGGCGTTTAGCGCGGCCCGTGTTTCGGAACGATGTCGCGGCGGCGGCCGGCGTGTTTCGTGGTGCCGGGAACGCCGGGTTTTTGCACCGCGCGCAGTTGAGGACGATTGTGCTGTTACGGCACAGAAGCCGGGCGGCCGGTAAAAAAATCTCGCCGTCGTTAAGGCTTCATTAAGCTTTACGGGCGTTTACTATGCGCATCCAGTGATCTGGATTCTTACCGAGTGGTTGGAGCCACTTTGTTTGACGCCTCCCTGTTAAACTCCTGAGAGCCGCCTTATCCGCGGCTCTTTTTTTGCCCGCAAAGCGGCGCAGTCCGGTCAGGCGTTCGGCGTTAACCGTTTGTTAAACATGTGCTTGCCTTCACCTGCGCCGAAGCGCATTTTCAAGCTCAGTCGTTTAAGGGTGCAGGGCGTTACGGCAAGAGTGCCGATTCGGCTTGCGGCAGTGCAGGGGCGTATCGATGAACGAGCCTTCCAAGGGAAGCGCGAAAACCATCAAATTGGCGGAGCGCCGGGTTTTCTCCCAATCCTTCAAGCCGCTCTATCAGGAGGGCATGGGCCTCGTCGAACAGGCCGCCGAATATCTCGACGGCAAGGGCCGGGCCGAAGCCAAGAAACTGTCACGTACGGCGGCGACGCTCTACGCGGCCGAATCGATGCGGCTGACCACCAGGCTGATGCAGGTCGCTTCCTGGCTGCTTCTGCAGCGCGCGGCGAATTCCGGCGAAATGACCCGCGACCAGGTCGCCTCGGAAAAGTCCAAGGTGCGTCTCGACACCGCTTCCGCGCATGACGAGGCGCTCGGCTGGAGCGAACTGCCGAAGGATTTTCTCGACCTCGTCACCCGCTCGCTGCGCCTGCAGGCGCTGGTGCGCCGCATGGACGAGGAAATCTATGGCAACGCACTGGCCGACACGCCCGCTTTGACCCGCCGCGTCAATCCGGTCTCCGACCAGATCAGCCTGCTGAACACCGCCTTTGCCCGCGGCTGATACGGCAGTTTGACAATTCGCTCTGATGGCCATCTAGCGCCGTTTTCTGCGCTTTCCTACAGCGCCGCGCGTCCTTTCGGACGCGCAAAGGACGCTGTAGCATTTCTTGATCTTGCGCATGATCCTTTCCGAAAATGGGCTCGATTTTCGGGGTCATGCGCGTTGCTCACCTACTTGAGTACGCTCCGCTCCGGTTCTCGAAAACGACGTTATCTATCATGCCTCTTCAGACCGAATTTTGAAGCTGCCTGGGTCCCCGTATAGGTCGTTTCTGGTTTGTTCACATTTTGCTGGCATCGCCCTGCTTCGGAGGTAGACTTCGCGCATGGGGGAAACGATTCGCATCATCGGCATCGATCCGGGGCTGAGGCGCACCGGCTGGGGCATCGTCGAGAGCCTCGGCAATTCGTTGCGCTTCGTCGGCTCCGGCACGGTGCGCTCCGACGACAAGGCGGCGCTGGCGACCAGGCTCTGCCAGCTGCATGACGGGCTGGCCGAGGTGCTGCATCAGGCCATGCCGCACGAGGCTGCGGTCGAGCAGACCTTCGTCAACAAGGATGCGACAGCGACGCTCAAGCTCGGCCAGGCGCGCGGCATCGCCATGCTGGTGCCGGCGCGCGCCGGGCTTGTGGTCGCCGAATATGCGCCCAACGCCGTCAAGAAGGCGGTGATCGGTGTCGGCCACGGCGACAAGAAGCAGATCCATATGATGGTCAAGGTGCTGATGCCGAAGGCGGTGTTCGAGACCGATGACGCGGCGGATGCGCTGGCGATCGCCATCTGCCATGCGCATCACCGGCAAAGCGCCGCCTACCGGATGGCCGCGCTGGCCGGGTAGTTTGTTCTTGACTTGTTCTCGCAGTTGGAATATTTCTTACCGGTAAGAACCGGAGACTCCAATGCGTGTGACCAGCAAGGGCCAGGTGACCATTCCGCGCGACTTGCGCGACACTTTCGGCATTGATGCGAATAGCGAAGTCATCTTCGGCATTGAAGGCGGCAAGATCACCATCACACCCCGACATGACAAGGGACGGCAGGCAGATCGTGAAAGACTCGATCGGTTTCTCGCCGCGCTTGACCGGCTGGAGGGTAGCGGCGACCAGACGATGAACGCCGACGACGTCATGGCCTTGACGCGGGATCGCTGATCTTGGCGACGCTTGTCGACACCAATGTTCTTATCGATGTCGCCGTTCGCGATCCTCTCTGGTTGAAATGGTCGCGGCCGAAAATAGAAACTGCACGCAGGCGAGGCAGCCTGGTCATCAATCAGATCATCTACGCTGAGTTTTCGATCCGCTACGACACGATCGATGATGTCGACAATGTGTTGCCCGAGGATGAGTACCGACGTGAGGGATTGCCGTTCGAAGCTGCCTTCGCGGCGTCGAGAGCATTCTCGATCTATCGTCGGCAAGGGGGACCGCGAGAGAAGGTCATGCCCGATTTTTTGATCGGGGCGCATGCCGCCATCCGGGGTTATCCCATTCTTACTCGCGATCCGGCAGGCTTCAGGAAATACTTTCCGGATGTCGAGCTGATCGCTCCTGACACCCACCCCTAAGAAAGTTCCCGGACATGATCGGCAAGCTGAAGGGCACGCTGGACGAGGTCGACGAGGACTTCTGTGTCGTCGACGTGCATGGCGTCGGCTATGTCGCCCATTGCTCGGCGCGCACGCTGGCCTCGCTGCCGGCGCCCGGCGAGGCGGTGGTGCTGTTTATCGAGACCTATGTGCGCGAGGACATGATACGGCTCTACGGCTTCCAGTCGGCACTGGAGCGCGAATGGTTTCGGCTCTTGATGAACAACGTGCAGGGCGTCGGCGCCAAGGTGGCGCTGGCCATCCTCTCGACGCTAGCGCCGGCCGACCTCGCCAATGCGATCGCCTTGCGCGACATCGCCATGGTGTCGCGCGCGCCGGGCGTCGGCAAGAAGGTGGCCGAGCGCATCGTCACCGAATTGAAGGCCAAGGCGCCGGCATATGCGGGCGCTGCCTCCGGCACGATCGGGCTGAAGCAGGAACTCGGCGAGGGCGTGGCGCCGGCGCCGATCACCGACGCCGTCTCGGCGCTGGTCAATCTCGGCTATTCGCGCGACATCGCCGCCAACGCGGTGTCGGCGGCGCTGAAGTCGGCCGGCGAGGGCGCCGACGCCTCGAAGTTGATCCGCTTCGGCCTGAAGGAACTGGCGCGGTGAGGGGCTGCTTGTTCTGGTCCCTGCCGTATGCAAGGAAAGCGGCATGAACCTTTCGCCCCGCCTCATTGCCCCCGACAAGCGCGGCGAGGATGCCGACCAGACCTTGCGGCCGCAATCGCTTGACGAGTTCGTCGGCCAGGCGGCGGTCAGGGCCAATCTCAAGGTCTTCGTCGACGCCGCCAAGGGTCGAGGCGAGGCGCTCGACCACGTGCTGTTCGTCGGCCCGCCCGGCCTCGGCAAGACCACGCTGGCGCAGATCATGGCGCGCGAGCTCGGCGTCAATTTCCGCTCGACGTCCGGGCCGGTCATCGCCAAGGCCGGCGATTTGGCCGCGCTGCTCACCAATCTCGAAGACCGCGACGTGCTGTTCATCGACGAGATCCACCGCCTCAATCCGGCGGTGGAGGAAATCCTCTATCCGGCGATGGAGGATTTCCAGCTCGACCTGATCATCGGCGAGGGGCCGGCGGCGCGCTCGGTCAAGATCGATCTCGCCCGCTTCACGCTGGTTGCCGCCACCACGCGGCTTGGGCTGTTGACCAATCCGCTGCGCGACCGTTTCGGCATTCCGGTGCGGCTCAATTTCTACACGGTCGAGGAGCTGGAGCAGATCGTGCGCCGCGGCGCCCGCATCCTGTCGATGCCGCTCGGCGACGACGGCGCGCTGGAGATCGCCAGGCGGGCGCGCGGCACGCCACGCATCGCCGGCCGGCTGCTGCGTCGCGTGCGTGACTTCGCGTCGGTCGCCGGCGATGGCCATGTCGACCGGCGGATCGCCGACGAGGCGCTGACCAGGCTTGAGGTCGACGGGCTCGGCCTCGACGCGCTCGACCGGCGCTATCTGTCGATGATCGCCCGCAATTTCGGCGGCGGGCCGGTCGGCATCGAGACCATCGCGGCGGGGCTGTCGGAGCCGCGCGACGCCATCGAGGACATCATCGAGCCTTATCTGATCCAGCAGGGCTTCATCCAGCGCACGCCGCGCGGCCGTGTGCTGACGGCCAATGCCTGGCGCCATCTCGGCCTCGAGGCGCCAAAGGATCTGGCGCAGCAGCAGATCAGCCTGTTCCAGGAGGAGTAACGGAGATTTGTTCCCTAGTTGTTTGGGGAACGGCTCGTCTGCGCAAAATCTGCTCGCCGCGGCCAAGCTGAAGGCACAATTGCCGCCTCTAGCTTGATGCAATCGCCATACCAAGGGCCGGGGCGGAGCAATGATCACCAGACGTGGCTTCCTGCGCCTCATCGGCGGCTCGTTCCTGTCGATGGTGTCGCTCGGCGCCTATGCGGTCGGCGTCGAGCCGCTTTTGACGCATGTGAAGCGCTATTTTCTGACGCCGCCGCACTGGCCGGCGGGCCTAAAGCTACGCGTCGTGGCTCTGGCCGACGTCCATGCCTGCCGCCCGTGGATGACGCCAGAGCGGATCGCCTCGCTTGCCGCCGAGGCAAACGCGTTGCAGCCGGATCTCATCGTGCTGCTCGGCGACTATGTCGCCGGCATGCGTCTGGTGACCGACCAGGTGCCTGCCTCCGAATGGGCCTCCGCCCTGTCCGGCTTGAAAGCGCCGCTCGGCGTCAAGGCGATTCTCGGCAACCACGACTGGTGGCACGATCCCGTCGCGCAAAGGGCCGGGGCCGGACCGACGGTGGCGCGCAAGGCGCTCGAGGGTGCCGGCATCACGGTGCTCGAAAACGATGCCTTTCGCCTGGAAAAGGACGGACAGGGCTTTTGGCTTGCAGGTCTCGCGGACCAGCTTGCCTTGCTGCCGGGCCAGGGCCGCGCGGAAGCCAGGGGTCTCGACGATCTCGATGGCACGCTGGCCAAGGTGAGCGACAACGCTCCCATCATCCTGCTCGCGCATGAACCCGACATCTTCCCGCAAGTGCCGTGGCGGGTTTCGCTGACCCTCTCCGGCCACACCCATGGCGGGCAGGTCAGGCTATTGGGCTATTCGCCGGTCGTGCCTTCGGCCTATGGCAATCGCTTCGCCTATGGCCATGTCGTCGAGAACGACCGCAACCTGATCGTCTCCGGCGGGCTCGGCTTCAGCATCATGCCGGTGCGCTTCGGCATGCGGCCGGAGATCCTGCAGATCGATCTCGGCTAAGGCGCGCTGCTGCTCAACCGGCCCTCGTCATGGCAGCGAGCGGATCGCATCCATCACGGCGGGTTCCGCCTTGTCGCCATTGAAGGCATCGACGATGCCGAAGGCGCCGCCATAGCCCCATACCGACCAGGAGAAGCCGTGCGCCTCGGCGCGCGCGATCATCTGCCTGACATAGGCGGCGCGGTATTCGGCGGGCATCACATAGCCGTTGCCATATTCCTGGCGGATCATGCCGAACTCGCCGAGCGTGATGTTTTCCGGTCTTATCCCGTTGGCCTTCGCCCATGCTTCGACGGTCTTGAACGGCGCGTCCATGATGGCGAGCAGCTTGTCGTCCGTATCCATGCTGGCGACCTGCTCGTCGAGATAGGCAAGCATGCCGCTTCGCCGCGTCCATGGCGCCTCGGCCCTGATGCGGGCGCGGATCGTGTCCAGCGCCACGTCGAGCTGCGCGCGCGGCACGGCCGTCAGCGGAAAGGGCAGGCCGGTGACATAGCGGATGAAGTCGCCGGCCCAGGTCGCGCCCTGATGGGTGAGCAGGAACGGATCGTAGGAATGAAAGGTCCAGATGATGTTGTCGTCGGCGATCAGCTTCGGGTCGATCCTGGCCAGTGACGCGGCGTTGGAATAGCACGCGCCGGTGAGGATCAGCGTCAGCCTGGTGGCCGAGGAGCGCGCCGCCGCGAACAGTTTCTTCTGGCGCTCCGGCCACAGATTTGTGCCGTCGCCGTCGCAGTCGACGATCGGCTCGTTCATCGGCTCGAAAGCGACCTGGCCCGGATCCTCGTTTGACAGCGTGCGCGCCATCTTGCGCACCATATCGACATAGGCGTCGAAGGTCCCGGGGTCGTCCATCACCTGCCCCATGCCGATCTTGCGGTTGCCGCCGGCCGGGATCAGATGCATGTCGACGATCACCTTCAGCCCGGCGCGGTTGATCATGCGCGCCGAGTCCAGCACGCTGGCGTAGAGGTCGTCGCGCAGCGCAAGCGTCTCGTCGGACAGGAAGGGGGAGGGGTCGACCGGCATGCGCAGGAAGTCGAAGCCGGCATCCTTCAGCGCCTTGAGGTCATCCTCCTTGAGGAACTTTCGCCATTCCGGGTAGGGCAGGATGGCGGTCGGGTCGTTCCATTTCTCCTCGCCGGCCCAGGTCGTCCACTGGTCGAGGTTGAGGCCGCGTTTCATCGAGAACATCGCGGCATGGGCCGGCAATGCCAAAGCCCCAAGCACCAGCAGTGCCGCCATCAAGGTCTTGATCATCGCGCCCAACAGTGCCATCCGGTTCCAGCGCCGCAACACCTGCCTGCTCGGGCCAGAAAAGGAAAGCGCGATGGACGATCATGGTGAATCGGCGGCGCTCGGCGCCGGGCTTTCCGGCGCGCTGACGGAATTCGGCCATCGGCTGATGGCGCGGGTCTACTATGCCGATACCGATTTCTCCGGCGTCGTCTATCACGCCCGCTATCTCGAATTCTTCGAGCGCGGCCGCTCCGATTATCTGAGGCTCGCCGGCGTCCACCACACCGAGCTTGCCGACGGCAAGCATGGCGAACGCATCGTCTGGGTGGTCAGGCGCATGGAGATCGACTTCAAAAGCCCCGCCCGCATGGACGACATCCTGACCATCGAGACGCGCACCGAGAATATTTCCGGCGCCCGCATCTACATGGCGCAGCAGCTCAAGCGCGGCGACGAAGTGCTGGTCGAGGCCAAGGTCGAAGCGGCGATCATCGGCGAGAATGGCCGCCCAAGGCGTTTTCCGCGCGAATGGATCGCGGCTTTCATGCCAAGAGCAAACGGCTGATATCTCTGGTCAGGGCGATCTGGCGGTCACCATCCGCGCCATGAGGGGGCGCGGCAATGCGCCGCGCTTCATATCATAACCCATCCTTAACCATAACGGTTCATGAAGAGATTGGTGAAGATTGGCGGAATCCGAACGCCTTCCTTTCACCAATATTTGCCCCGAAAAGGCCGCGAAACGGTGCATTCGGGGTGATCCCGCAAGCTTCAAGCTCGCGCGAACGGACCACAAGGGATGCCCATGGGCCCAGCCGCCAGCGACGCCCGGAAAATCTAAGGACGTAACCATGGAAAACATCGCACTCGCCGAACCGGGCGCGCATTTATCGATTTGGGCGCTGTTCATGCAGGCCAGCTGGGTCGTCAAGCTGGTCATGATCGGACTGCTCTGCGCCTCGATCTGGACCTGGGCGATCATCGTCGACAAGCTCGTCGCCTATGGCCGCATGCGGCTTGCCCTCAACCGCTTCGAGCAGGTGTTCTGGTCGGGACAGTCGCTGGAAGAGCTCTATCGCACGCTCGCCGACCGCAAGACCACCGGCATGGGCGCGATCTTCGTCGCCGCCATGCGCGAATGGAAGAAGAGCTTCGAGAAGGGCGCCAAGTCGCCGCTTGGCCTGCAGACCCGCATCGACAAGGCGATGGACCTGGCGCTGACGCGCGAGATGGAGCGGCTGGAGGGACGGCTCGGCTTCCTCGCCACCACCGGTTCGGCCGCGCCCTTCATCGGCCTGTTCGGCACCGTCATCGGTATCATGACCTCGTTCCAGGCCATCGCCGCTTCGAAGAATACCAGCCTGTCGGTGGTCGCACCCGGCATCGCCGAGGCGCTGCTCGCCACCGCCATCGGCCTGCTCGCGGCCATCCCGGCCGTCATCGCCTACAACAAGCTGTCATCCGACGCGAACAAGATCGCCGTGCGCATGGAAGGGTTCTCCGACGAGTTCTCCGCCATACTCTCGCGGCAAATCGATGAAAAAGTCGCGCAGAAGGCCTGAGGTACGATCATGGGTATGTCCGTAGGCATGGCGGGACGCGGCGGGCGCGGCCACAGGCGGCGCGGCCGCCATCACGGTCTGATGTCGGAAATCAACGTCACGCCGATGGTCGACGTGATGCTGGTGCTGCTGATCATCTTCATGGTCGCGGCGCCGCTCTTGACGGTCGGCGTGCCGATCGACCTGCCGGATACGCAGGCCAAGGCGATGAACGTCGACACCCAGCCGATCACCGTCTCGATCAACGCTTCCGGCCAGATCTATCTGCAGGAAACCGAGATCCCGATCGAGGAGCTGGTGGCCAAGCTGCAGGCGATCTCCAAGACCGGTTATGACGAGCGCATCTTCATCCGTGGCGACAAGCTGACGGACTACGGCACCGCCATGAAGGTGATGGCCCGCATTTCGGCGGCCGGATACAAGAACATCGGTCTGGTTTCGCTGCAGGAACAGGATCAGTAGAAGCAAGATGAGGACGGGACTCACCACATCGGTGATCTTGCACACGGTAGCGTTGGCCTTCGGGCTGTTCACGCTGTCGTCGCCGCCTGCCATGCCCGCGTCCGATGTCGAGTCGGTAGCGGTCGACATCGTGCCGATGGAGGCCATCGCGCAGACGCTGCAAGGCGACAAGAAGGCGGTGATGCATGACAAGCCGGCACCGACGCCGACCAAGCGCCCGGACATTGTTCCCGATGCGCAGAAGGTCGGTGAAAACAGCGTCGACACCGACAAGCCGATCACGGACGAGGCCAAGCCGAAGCCGGTCGACCTGACGTCGGCGCCACCGCCGGCGCCAACGCCGACCGAAAAGCCGAAACCCGAGGACGCGCCGAAGCCGAAGGAAGCGCCGAAGCCGACGCCGGCGACAGAAGTGGCGCCGGTGCCGCAGCCAAAGGAAGAGGTCAAGCCCGAGCCGGTCAAGCAGGTGGAACCGAAGCCGACGCCGGCCAAGGAGCCGCCGCCTGCGCCGCAACCGGACAAGACCGCAGCCATCCAGCCGAAGGAAGAGGTCAAGCCGGACGCCGTCGCCGAGGCCATTGCCCAGGAGCCGCCGACCGAAGAGGCCAAGCTTCCGGACTCCGCGCCCGCGCCCGAGGCGCGGCCGAAGCCGCAGCCGGCCCAGGCCGAGAGCGCCAAGGCGCCGGACCGCAAGGACGCCGACAAGCCAGTCAAGGAAGCGTCGTCGAAGCCGAAGTCGGAAGACAAGCAGTTCAACGCCGACGAGATAACGGCGCTGCTCGACAAGCAGAAGCCTTCCGGTGGCGGCGCCAAGCGCTCGACACAGCAGGCCTCGCTGGGCGGCGAAAAGGATCAGGGCCAGAAACTCTCAAGGTCGGAACAAGGCGCGTTGGAAGATCAGCTCGGCCATTGCTGGACCCTTCCGGTCGGCCTCGAAGGTTCCGAGGATTTCACCGTGGTCGTTCGCTTCAACCTGAACGCCTCCGGTAAGTTGGAAGGCCGCCCGACTATCGAAAAGTCCAGCGGCAACCCCCAGTTCGACGCCAGTGCGGTTCGCGCCGTGCAGAAATGTGATGTCGCCGGGCTGCAGGTGCCCGCCGGCAAGCAGGACATATGGTCCGACGTCCGCGTCAACTTTGATCCGAGAGCGATGCTTGGCCTGTAGCCTGAGCACCCAAAAAATCAGCAAGAGAAGCGAGAAGACATGAAAGCCATCCTCAAGCCGCTCCTGATGGTCGCCGCAATGGCGATGGGCATGATTTCTGTCGCCACCTTGCCTGCTCGTGCAACCCTCGAGCTCAACGTCAACAGAGGCAATGTCGAGCCGATGCCGATCGCCATCCCCGACTTTCAGGGAGAGCTTGGCGCGCAGATATCGGAGATCGTAACCGCCGATCTGAAACGGTCAGGACTGTTCGCGCCGATCGACAAGGCCGCTTTTGTCGAAAAGATCACCAACCCAGATGCGGCGCCGCGCTACGAGGACTGGAAGGTCATCAACGCGCAGGCGCTGGTGACCGGCAGCGTGAGCAAGGAGGCGGACGGCCGCATCCGCGCCCAGTACCGGCTGTGGGATATTTTTGGCAACACGCAGTTGGCCGGCGAGCAGTTTTTCGCCAACGACGCCAATCAGCGCCGTGTCGCTCATATCATCGCCGATGCGATCTATGAGAAGATTACCGGCGAAAAGGGCTATTTCGACACGCGCGTTGTCTTCATCGACGAATCCGGCGCCAAAAACGCGCGCAAGAAGCGGCTCGCCATCATGGACCAGGACGGCGCCAACGTGCGCTATCTCTCCGACGGCCGCTCGATCGTGCTGACGCCGCGCTTCTCACCGAACCGGCAGGAAATCACCTACATGTCCTATGAGAGCGGCCAGCCCAAGGTCTATCTCCTGCAGATCGAGACCGGGCAGCGCGAGCTGGTCGGCAACTTCCCCGGCATGACGTTCGCGCCGCGCTTCTCGCCCGACGGCCAGAAGGTGATCATGAGCCTGCTGCGCGACGACGGCAATTCCAACATCTTCGCCATGGATCTGAGGAGCCGCTCGACCACAAGGCTGACCAATTCCACCGCCATCGATACCTCGCCGTCCTATTCGCCCGACGGCAGCCAGGTGGTGTTCACCTCCGACCGTGGCGGGCGCGCGCAGATCTATGTGATGGGCGCCGACGGCTCCGGCCAGACCCGCATCTCCTTCGGCGACGGCGTCTATTCGACGCCGGTGTGGTCGCCGCGCGGCGACCTCATCGCCTTCACCAAGCAGACCGGCGGCGAGTTCCAGATCGGCGTCATGAAGACCGACGGCTCGGGCGAGCGCATCCTTTCCTCCGGCTTCCAGCAGGAGGGGCCGACCTGGGCGCCCAACGGCCGCGTGCTGATGTTCTTCCGCGACTCAGCCGGCGGCCCGAAGCTGGTTTCGGTCGACCTCACCGGCCGCAACGAGCAGTCGATCCCGACCTCGAACTTCGCGTCCGACCCGGCCTGGTCGCCGCTGCTGGAGTGAGGGGGAGGGAATTGGGGAATTGGAGAATTGAAGAACTGAAGAAATGGAGAAGCGGGGAAGCTACGTTGGACGTGCAAGGGACCTGGAGGTCTATAAGCGGGCGTACGCAGTTTCTCTTGAAATTCACAAAGCCACGTTGGCGTTTCCGAGGATCGAGCAATACGCGCTAGCCGATCAGTTGCGTCGCTCGAGCAAGGCCATCTGCGCCAACTTGGCTGAGGGCTTTGCCAAGCAACCTCATTCCAAAGCGGAATTCGCTCGCTTCATTTCAATGGCTATGGGGTCGTGCAGCGAAGTCGAGACATGGATCTCCTACGCGTTCGACCTTGAGTACATCTCTAAGACACAGCTCGACGAGTGGCTACGGTCCTACAATCAGATCTGCGGAATGCTGGTGAATCTCAGAGGGTCGCTGAAGTGACCTCTTTTCTCCAGTTCTTCAATTCTCCAGTTCCCCATTTCCCTCTTTTTTCATGTTTTGGCCGCATTTCCGCCTACGGTCCGCGCGCATTGTCGCCCTTGGTAATGCGTGGGCGTAACGGCCGCGGACGGCGGCCTAAAACCAAATATTAACCGTGTTTCTTGAATGCCGGTTAACCCAAACGTGGTTACTGGGTGATCAACGAAATCACTCGAATGCGAAGGAGAGGCGGCATGGGCCGTATCGCAGCACTTACCAGAAACCCGGCCATGATCGCGCTGGTGGCGGCACTCGCCATCACCGGTTGCGCCTCGAAGAAGACCCCGAACAGCGCGGCCGATCTCGGCCTCAACGGCGCCGGCGCCGCTACGCCCGGCTCCGCGCAGGACTTCACCGTCAATATCGGCGACCGCATCTTCTTCGACACCGACTCCTCGTCGATCCGCGCCGACGCGCAGACGACTCTTGGCCGCCAGGCGCAGTGGCTGAACCAGTACAAGCAGTATGCCATCGTCATCGAAGGCCATGCCGACGAGCGCGGCACGCGCGAGTACAATCTGGCGCTCGGCGCCCGCCGCGCCGCCGCCACCCGCGACTTCCTGGTCTCCAAGGGCGTTTCGGCCCAGCGCCTGAAGACGATCTCCTACGGCAAGGAGCGCCCGGTCGCCGTCTGCGACGACATCTCCTGCTGGTCGCAGAACCGCCGCGCCGTCACCACGCTCTCGGGCGCCGGTTCCTGACGCATGACCCCGAAAATCGGATTCGATTTTCGGAAAGGATCATGCGTCAATCCAAAAGTGCCACGGCGTCCTTTGCGCGTCTGACGACGCGCGGCGCTGTGGGCGGCAAAAATACAACAGCAATATGCGAAAGGCGGCCATTTGGCCGCCTTTTTCATATCCAGCGCCCTGAAACAAAATTTGGCCGAAGTCTCGCGCCCTGCTATGAGCCGAGGGCGCTTGGTCCCACTCGGAATCGGAAGGGCGCAACGGGCTATCAATTTCACGGCGAGAGACATAATGCACTTCAGAACGGTCCTCAGCGGCACGCTTGCGCTGCTGCTCCTATCCAGCATCGCGGCCCCGGCAGCCGGCACCGGGCAGCCTGCCGATAGTGGGTTTTCCTTCCACCTGCCGACGCTTGGCATCTTTGGCGAGAAGAAGAAGCCGGAGCAGCAGCAGGTCGCGCAGCAGGATGGCGCCAGCGCCACCGGCCTGGAAGACCAGCTCAGGCAGATGAACGGCAAGATCGAGGAACTCAATTTCCAGATCCTGCAGATGCAGGAGCAGATCCGCAAGCAGCAGGAAGACAACGAGTTCCGCTTCCAGCAGCTCGAGGGCGGCACGCAAGGCGGGCAGCAGCCGGCCAGCCAGAAGAAGTCGGACGCCACGCCGGCTCCCAACAGCGATGGCAATACCGAAAGCGGCACCGACAACAGCGTCGCCGAGGCTCCGGCGACGCAAGCGCCGGCCGATGCCGGCAATCAATCCGACGGTGGCCAGAGCGTCGGCGAGGTCATCGTCGAGTCGCAGACCGGCGATCCCGGCAAGGTGATCACCGGCGCGCCGCCGAAGACGTTCGGCACCATCACCGTCGACAAGAACGGCAATGTGGTCAACGCTGACGGCAACACCCAGGCCAGCGCCCCTGCCGAGACCGCACCGGCGGCCCCCGCGCCGGCAACCGACGCCAAGGCTGGCAAGTCCGGCGGCACGGTGGTCGCGGCACTGCCTTCCACCAACGATCCGGACGAGCTTTACCGCAACTCCTACCAGTTCATCCTGTCGGGCGACTACGGCACGGCCGAGCAGGGTTTCCGCGATCACATCAGCCGCTTCCCGAAGGATACAAAGGCGGCGGACGCTCATTACTGGCTGGGTGAGTCGCTGCTCGGGCAGCAGAAATATCGCGACGCGGCCGAGGTCTTCCTCGCCGCCAGCAAGGACTACCCGAAGGCCAAGAAGGCGCCCGACATGCTCCTGAAGCTCGGTGTGTCGCTGGTCGGGCTGAAGCAGAACGACGTGGCGTGCGCCACTTTCGGCGAGATCGGCAAGCGCTACCCCGATATCTCCAGCGCGCTCAAGGAGCGGGTCAAGCAGGAACGGGCGCTCGCGGCGTGCTAGCTCCTTTGCATGTCGTCGTCCCAAAGCCGGGACCTGTTTCGGACGACATGCGGTGATGCTCGACGCCGAGCCTGACCTTTCGGAACGGCTTTTTTCTGATATCGATTTTTCTGACGGCGCCGTTGTAGCCGTGTCCGGCGGCAGCGACTCGACCGCCCTTCTCATCCTCCTCAAGACCCATCTCGACCGCGTCGCGCCTGCGACCAGGCTGCTGGCGGTGACAATCGACCACGATCTGCGGCAAGGCTCGGCGGCGGAAGCGCGCGAAGTGGCCAGGCTTTGCGCCGAGCGCGGCATCGCGCACCGCACCCTCGTCTGGTCGGGCAAGAAGCCGTCGTCCGGCCTGCCCGCCGCTGCGCGCGAGGCGCGCTACCGGCTGCTGGCCGAGGCGGCGCAAGCGGAAGGCATTGGCCTCATCCTCACCGGCCACACCGCCGACGACCAGGCCGAAACGGTGCTCATGCGGCAAGCGCGTGAACAAGGGGGCCGTGAAGAGGCGCGACGTGAAAAGGAGATCGACGACGAGGGCGGGCGCGGCGTTGCCGGAATGGCGCCGGCTACGCTCCACGACTGGCAACGCTGGATCGTCAGGCCGCTGCTTGGCACGCGGCGCGCGGCGCTGCGCGAAGTGCTGCGCCGCCGCAACATCGCCTGGGCCGAGGACCCGACCAATCTCGATCGGCATTTCGAGCGGCCGCGCGTCAGGGCCACACTTGCCGGCGACGACGGCGCGCGGCGGTTCGCGGAGGCGATGGCGTCGGCCGGGCAGGCCGCCGCCAGCCGTGAAGAGCTTGGCCGGCGCGCAGCCTTGCTGATCCGCGATCTTGCCAGCATGCCGGCCCGGGGCCTCGTTCGCCTCGATCCGGCCTTCGCCGCGCTCGGCGACATTGCGAGTGCTGTCTATGCCTTGCGCATCCTGCTCGCGACGATCGGCGGCGTTTCCTTCCTGCCGGACGCGGCCCGCAGCCAGGCGCTGTTCGAGCGACTTCGGGCCGGATCGCTTTGCGCCACATTGTCGCGGACGGTGCTCGATGCACGGCGTTCCGGCATCTTCCTGCGCCGGGAGTCGCGCGGTTTGCCAGAGCTGGCGCCGGCCGCCAGCGAGGGCCTCTGGGATGGTCGGCGGCGGATCACATTGGCCGACAGGGAAAGCCGATTGTTGATCGGGCCGCTGGGCACGGCGGCCGCGGCAAAGCGGACCGTCGCCGAGGATGGCACGCCGCCGAGCCTTGCACGCGCAGCCCTTGCCGCCGAGCCCGCGCTGTGGCGCGAGGCGGAATGCCTTGGCTTTCCAGGCGAGGCCGGGGTGCCGCCGCAGGTCGGGATCGCTCCCGTCGTGGCGCCGTTCGCGCGCTTCCTGCCGTCCTTCGATCTTGCGCCCGCCGCCGCCGTGGCCCGGCTGATCGGCGCGCCGCCGCTCCCGGCCTTGCCTTTCCACGGCCACAGTGCCGGCTGATGGTTGGGCGAAAGCTTAACCCACACGTGCTGTTATGCTTGGCAAGGGGAGGCGCTCTCCCTATGTTAGGCCCAAGCTTCCTCAGATCATGCGTGTCCGTCCGCGGACGCCCAACGGGACAATAGATGAATCCGAATTATCGCAACCTCGCGCTCTGGGCGATCATAGCGGTCCTGCTCATCGCCCTGTTCAACCTGTTCCAGACGCCGCAGACGCGCGGCGCCTCGAGCGAGGTCGCCTATTCGCAGTTCCTGCAGGATGTCGCGGCTGGACGGGTCAAGACGGTGACCATCGCCGGCGCCCGTATTTCCGGCACCTACACCGACAGTTCGACCGGCTTCCAGACCTATTCGCCCGGCGATCCGTCGCTGGTGTCGCGGTTGCAGGACAAGAACGTCACCATCAACGCCCGGCCTGAATCCGACGGTTCCAACTCGCTGTTCGGCTACCTGATCTCGTGGCTGCCGATGATCCTGATCCTCGGCGTCTGGATATTCTTCATGCGCCAGATGCAGTCCGGCTCCGGACGCGCCATGGGCTTCGGCAAGTCGAAGGCCAAGCTTCTGACCGAGGCGCATGGCCGCGTCACCTTCCAGGACGTCGCCGGCGTCGACGAGGCCAAGGAAGACCTGGAAGAGATCGTCGAGTTCCTGCGCGACCCGCAGAAGTTCCAGCGCCTCGGCGGCAAGATCCCGCGCGGCGTTCTGCTCGTCGGCCCTCCCGGCACCGGCAAGACGCTGCTTGCCCGCTCGGTCGCCGGCGAGGCCAACGTGCCGTTCTTCACCATCTCCGGCTCGGACTTCGTCGAGA
>NZ_RZOF01000690.1:0-606 GCF_003998955.1 Mesorhizobium sp. M4B.F.Ca.ET.017.02.2.1
GGCGACATTCCTGCTCGGCACCTATCCCGCCAGCCCGACGATGTGGCGGATCTGGCTGGAGCTGCGGCCCCTGGCGACCCTGTTCTGGCAGCAGGTCGATCTCTATGCGGGCGCTTCGATCGCGCTGGACGCAGCCATGCTGGCCACCGCCGCGATTGTCTGCTGGATGGCATGCCGGGCGAGGGGGTCGGCGGCCTTCTTCCTGGCCAACCATGCCACTCTTCTGTTTGCCGGGCTGATGATCGCCGCCGGCAGTCATTCGGAAACGGCGAGCACGATTGCCGCCTTCACTGCGCCCAGCGGCATTCCATTCTCGCTGGCGATCGACTTCACCCTGAAGAACAGTCTGGTGCTGTGCCTGGGTTTGGCGGCATGCGCCTATTGCCACGTCGCCTTCCTCCAGGAAGCCAGGCAGCGCGGCGAAGCCCGGGCTATCCGTATTCTCGCGCTGCGGCGGGATTTCTAGGCCTTCAGCCTCAATCGCCCGGAACGCTCGGCAAAATCAGTTGATCTTGCGGTAGTAGACCTTGCCGTCCGCCTGCTGGATGCGCTGGTAGGCAGGGTTCGGGGCAGGCGGCGGTGCCCGCTTCCTCAGCGGGGGCATTT
>NZ_RZOF01000691.1:0-600 GCF_003998955.1 Mesorhizobium sp. M4B.F.Ca.ET.017.02.2.1
TCATGGTCGACGACAGCCACGCCGTCGGCTTCGTCGGCAAGAACGGCCGCGGCTCGGCCGAGCATTGTGGCGTCGAGGGCAGGGTGGATATCATCACCGGCACGCTCGGCAAGGCGCTGGGCGGCGCGTCCGGCGGCTACACCTCAGGCAAAGCCCAGGTGGTCGACTGGCTGCGCCAGCGCTCGCGGCCCTACCTGTTCTCCAACACGCTGATGCCGGCGATCGCCGGCGCCTCGATCAAGGTGTTCGACATGATCCGCAATGGCGGCGCCTTTCGCGAGCGCCTCTATGCCAATGCGCAACGCTTCCGGTCTCAGATGGGCAAGCTTGGCTTCACGCTGGCTGGTGCAGATCATCCGATCATCCCGGTGATGCTGGGCGATGCGGCTCTGGCACAGGAGATGGCGGCACGCATGCTGAAGCGCGGCATCTATGTCATCGGCTTTTCCTTCCCGGTGGTGCCGAAGGGCCAAGCCCGTATCCGCACCCAGATGTCGGCGGCGCATTCCAGCGCCGATATCGACAGGGCAGTTGAGGCATTTGGCGCCGTGGGACGCGAGCTCGGCGTGATTTCCTGAGCGCCGAAAACGATTCCGGATC
>NZ_RZOF01000692.1:0-597 GCF_003998955.1 Mesorhizobium sp. M4B.F.Ca.ET.017.02.2.1
GCAGCGTGGCCGTCACCATGACCAGCGCGCCCAGCACCGCGGTGAGGCGCAGCGGCAGCGACGCCGCCGAGATGACGACGGGCACGGACAGCAGCACCGAGAACGGATTGGTGAGACCGCCGGTCATGTAGAGCAGGCCGGCAAGCTGCAAGCTGTCGAAGGTCAGGATGACGAAGGCCGAGAGCGGGGTGAGCCGATGCGCCGCCGGATAGCGGAAGGTCAGCCACAGGTTCATCCACGCCGAACAGGCGATCAGCGCGAAGCACATGCTGACCGACAACGGGAATTTCAGCCCGTAGGCGACGACAAGCACCGTCAGGCTCTGGCCGACGATGGCCAGCCAGCGCAGCCGGATCAGCGTGTTGAGCCGCAGCCGCTGGCTTTGCTGGAAGTCTGGTGAGCGCAGGATGTTGATCATCGGCTTACGATTATAGCCGCAGGAGGGCAAGCGCTAGTGGCGCCAATCGGCAACGGGTGTCGTCAACCAGGAGGCTCGTCAAAGCTTCTGCCAAGACTAGGTCCCGCGCGGCTTGGCGCGGCTGGTGGCGGCGGCGGCGAGCGGGTTCTCCGGCCAGACATGGCGGGGGGAGCGGCCGC
>NZ_RZOF01000693.1:0-588 GCF_003998955.1 Mesorhizobium sp. M4B.F.Ca.ET.017.02.2.1
CCGCGCGACCGTCTCCGTCGATCCAATCGAGGATGCCATCGCGATCAGGAAGTAGAGCCCGCCATGCTGCGACATTCGAATGCCGTCTGCGCAAATTCCATTCGTCGCCGATGACAAGCTTGATGTGCTCGCTGATGAGATCGATGCCGTAAGCCAGCTGAACCGAGAGAGTGCCGCCAGCCATACGGGGATTGACTTCAATGACGACTGGGCCACGCCTCGTCCACCGGAGCTCAATGTTCGTTGGCCCCCAGCCAAGGTCGAGAGCCCGCAAACAGCGCAACGAAAGATCGGCGATACGTCTATGCTCGTCATCACTCAGCGGGGCTGGGCAGATGCCGCGATAGAAGACGAAATGCGGTGGCGGGCCGAAATCAGAGGCGGCAATCCCAATGACCTCATTTCCCATTATATCAGCGCCATAATAGGGACCTTGTGCGAATTCTTCGACCAGGATCGGGGAAGACTGCGTGGGGTCCCCGCCCAACAGGTGGTTCGTGTGTTCGGCCACCTCTTCGACATTGCGGCACAAGCGGACACCGATGCTGCCGCTGCCGATGGCTGGCTTAAGAACTACCGGCAGCCCGA
>NZ_RZOF01000694.1:0-557 GCF_003998955.1 Mesorhizobium sp. M4B.F.Ca.ET.017.02.2.1
GCCGTCATCGGCGCCATCGTCGGCGAATGGATCGGCTCGGACAAAGGGCTCGGCGCGCTGATCATCCAGGCGAGCTTCAACTACCAGTCCGATCGGCTCTATGCGGCGATCGTGCTGTCGTCGTCGTTGTCGATCGCCCTGTTCATCCTGGTTGTGGCGATTGAGCGTCGCATCATAAAATACTGAAATTGCTTTTCATTTCGCTCTGCTGACGCCGCCGGCGCGGACCCTCGCAGTCTCCGCCGGCAGGAGCCGTCCACAACACTAAAATATTTTTGAATTCCATTTGACTGAATAAATCTTCGGTGCGAAGCTCTGCTCTCTTCGGGAGCGCAAGGCATGGCATTGCGGGGGACAAATCAGGAGTTCGGCCGGCCCTACAACCGGCGCATCGTGCTGGAGTCCATCCGCCTCAACGGGCCGATCGCGCGCGGCGATATCGCCAGGGGCGTAGGCCTCACCGTGCAGACCGTGTCGACCATCGTGCGCGAACTCGAGGAACAAGGCTACATCCTGTCGCTGCGTGAAGAGCCTAAAGGCCGCGGGCTGCCGCCGCC
>NZ_RZOF01000695.1:0-554 GCF_003998955.1 Mesorhizobium sp. M4B.F.Ca.ET.017.02.2.1
CATTATCCCGGCGAATTGTCGGGCGGCGAGCAGCAGCGTGTGGCGATCGCCCGGGCGCTGGCGCCCTCGCCGCGCATCCTGATCGCCGACGAGCCGACCGGCAATCTCGACCAGGCGACGGGACGGCAGATCGCCGACCTCCTGTTCGCCAAGGCGGCCGAACGCGACATGACGCTGGTGCTGGTCACGCATGACCAATCACTCGCCGCGCGCTGCTCGCGCCAGGTGTCGATGCGCTCGGGCCGGATCGAGGACGCGCCGAAGCCGGTGAAGGTTTCGGCCTGATGGCGCTGTCGCAGACGTTGAAGCTCGCGGTCCGCTTCTCGCTGCGCGAGATGCGTGGCGGCCTCTCTGGCTTCCTGATCTTCCTCGCCTGCATCGCGCTCGGCGTCGCCGCCATCGGCGGCGTCAATTCGGTGGCGCAGGCGATCAGCGCCGGCGTCGCCAACCAGGGCCAGACGCTGCTTGGCGGGGACCTGCGCTTCCAGCTCAACCAGCGCGACACGACATCGGCCGAACGCGATTTCCTCGGCGGGCTGGGCGCGATCTCGCAC
>NZ_RZOF01000696.1:0-551 GCF_003998955.1 Mesorhizobium sp. M4B.F.Ca.ET.017.02.2.1
GTGATGTCGAGGTCGCAAGCGGGATCTGGCTCGCGATAGTTGGCGGTCGGCGGCACGACGTCCTCTTGGATTGCCATCACGCAGGCGATCATTTCAAGCGCGCTCGCTGCGCCGAGGCAATGCGCGTGCGTGGACTTGGTGGAAGAGATGGACATCGAATAAGCGTGGTTTCCAAACACACGCTTGATCGCCGCCGTTTCAGTCTGATCATTGCTCTTGGTACCGGTGCCGTGCGCGTTGAGGTAGTCGACGTCCTCGGCATTCAGCCCGGCATCGGCAAGGCAGGCGCGCATCGCCGACGCTGGCCCCTCGACAGATGGCGCGGCGATGTGGAAGGCATCGGCGGAAAGGCCGACGCCGGCGATCTCGGCAAGGATTGTGGCACCACGCGCCCTGGCATGCTCGTAGCTTTCCAGCACGGCCATGCCAGCACCCTCGCCCAGCACCAGGCCCTTCCTATCGGCGGAGAAGGGCCGGCAGGTATCGGGTGAAAGCACGCGCATTGCTTCCCATGCTTTCAGCACGCCCCATGCGAAGGGTGCGTCGCTGCC
>NZ_RZOF01000697.1:0-547 GCF_003998955.1 Mesorhizobium sp. M4B.F.Ca.ET.017.02.2.1
CCCTCGCGGTCGAGGCCGATGGCGTTTTCCGTCTGCTCGCTGCCCAGCGCCTGCTTCATCTCGTCCGAAATGCCAACCGAGGTGCGCACCGTGGAGCCGGAATTGGCATCCGCCTCATCCGTATCGAGCGCCGCGACCTTTCGGTCTTCGGCTTTCGGGTCCTGCAACTCGTCGATGTTCAACCGCGCCACCGTCGCGAAACGGCCATTCGGGAACTGGTCGAGATAGGCCTCGTAGAACGGAATTGAGTTCTTCTTCGAGGCTTCGTCCCACAGACGCTGCTCGACTTCCCAAGACGGAGCTTCGCCGACCACCAGGCCGGGGGCCGACGTCGCCGCGGCGTTGGGCGCGTCGGCGGCGGGTTTTGCCGCGGGCGGCGCCACGACAGGTTTTCCCATGAAGACCTCACGCCCCAGCGACGCGTTGTGCCACGGCCGCTGCCGGCCTTGCGTGGTCTCGGTCACTTCGCCGCGCACGCGCGTCAGCGCGCTCTGGATCTCGACGCCCGGTTCGGTCAGATGCCTGGCGAGCGCGGTCGAGTAGGGAC
>NZ_RZOF01000698.1:0-535 GCF_003998955.1 Mesorhizobium sp. M4B.F.Ca.ET.017.02.2.1
GGGGAACGCCGTCCTTGCCCACGCATGAGGCGCCGTCACAGGCCATTACCGCCGTTGGCAAGGCATTGCGCCGGGCCAAGATCGACGAGCTGCCGCAACTCTGGAACGTGCTCAGGGGCGAAATGAGCCTGGTCGGGCCGCGGCCGTGCCTGCCCACGCAGACCGAACTTGTGGAGCGTCGCCGGGCGCTCGGCGTGCTGTCGGCGCTTCCCGGCATCACCGGCCTCGCCCAGATCCGCGGCATCGACATGTCGGACCCGAGGCTCTGCGCGGAAACCGATGCCGAATATCTCAGGACGGCCTCGATCGGCCTCGATCTCAAAATACTGCTAGGGACGATCTATCGCGCGTGAGCGGCGGCCGATTTGCGCCGCCGCGCCAGTTCGGTGAGTTGGTCCAGCGTGTCGGCTTGCGGAATCCATCCCTCCGAGACAAGCAGCGACGGATCGCAGATCTGACTTGCCGTCAGGGCGTCCCACGCCTTGCCTTTGCCAAGCACCTTCGCCGCCGCGCGCAGGGGGGCTCCCGGCACGGC
>NZ_RZOF01000699.1:0-528 GCF_003998955.1 Mesorhizobium sp. M4B.F.Ca.ET.017.02.2.1
GCCCCAATGCCATCGATCCCACACCGACCTACAGCATCGACGGCATGAGCCGCCCCTATGCGACGAGCCCGACCCCGGATCAGAACTGTCCGGTCGGCCCGCAGGGCGCACAGCCTGACGCAACCGGGACATCGCCCGGGACAAGCACGCCGACGGTGAACGACAATCATTGCGGCAAGTAACCAGCGTAATCGCCGAACCGAGGCCGCGAGCCGCCTGGCTTCGCGGCCTCCGCCGTTTCCGGCCGGGGGAACCGATCCGGCCGCAACGACGTTTGCTAATTTGTTTGGTTCGAAACATTTGAGCTCGAAACGATAACTTGGGAGACAGGACGTGGCTTCATCGGCGCTCATCGGCATCCTGATCACGTTCCTGGTGATCATCCTCGTGCTCTACCTCGTCCAGCGCCTCCCGCTTGACGGCCGCACGCGACAGATCGCGCAGATCGTCGTCATCATCATCGGCATCGTTTCGCTGTTGAAGTATCTGGCCGTTTTCTGATCCTTTCTCTAAGAGAAGGATGTTCAA
>NZ_RZOF01000069.1:0-21636 GCF_003998955.1 Mesorhizobium sp. M4B.F.Ca.ET.017.02.2.1
GTCCTCGATCCCGATCGCATCACCTCGCTTCGCGCTGAGCCCCCGAGCCTCTTTGAAGCAACTCACGAGCCGCACGCTCCCGCATTGGTGATGACACCGCATGAAGGTGAATTTGCTCGCCTGTTTCCGGACATTGCCGCAGACAAAAATCTCTCCAAACTAGCCAAGGCGCGCGCAGCCGCCCAGCGAGCCAATGCGGTCGTCGTCTACAAGGGCGCCGATACAGTGATTGTGGCACCGAACGGCCTCGCGGCCATCAACGGCAACGGCGCGCGATGGCTTGCCACGGCCGGGTCGGGCGACGTGCTGGCAGGCATCATCGCGGGACTTCTGGCACAAGGCATGGCAGTGTTCGCAGCGGCGGCGGCGGCGGTCTGGATCCATGCCGAGGCTGGCGGCCGCTTCGGTCCCGGGCTGATCGCGGAGGACCTGCCGCTGGCCATGGTGCCGGTGCTGCACGAACTGGTTGAAGCAAAACAGGCGGATGCCATCTGATGGGGCGGTTCGCTCTCGTCATTGCGGCTGTCGTCGCGCTGTTGGTACCGTGCGGCGCTCGCGCTGAGCAGCCGGTGACCATCGTCGACGATCCGTCCGTGCTTGCCGCGCTCGATGCCAAGGGATTCTCATTCGCCGGCGTGTTCAGCGTCGACGGCAAGGATGATTTGAAGACACTCTACGACGAGGCACCCGCCTATCACGCCATCGTCGAGATGGTGGCGGGCGATGTCGCCGGCCTGCGCGCCGAGATGAAGGCCGGCGGGCGCACCCTCTACGAGGTCACCGACGGCAATGTCGGCCGCATCATGGACATGCGCTGGCTGAAGACGGACGCGGCTCGCTTCCGCCTGGTCGGCGTCGTCAACCGGCTCGACCGGCGCGATTTCGCCACTTTGAACGGCGACAAGAGTTGCGGCGAGGTGCGCTTCATCTACCGCCTGGCCTACAGCTTCAGGAAGAACGGCAAGGTCCTGGCCTCGCGCCTGCCGTTCAATTTCAATGCCGTCTACAGCGTCGCTCCGGATGCCGACGGCGGCTGCGTCGGGGTTGCCGGGCGCTGGACGCCGCAGCTCGACGAGACCGTCGATGCCGGCTGGCTGGCCGGCGGGCCGCTGGAGCCGGAAGAACTGACCTTCAAGCAGCTCGAACTCAACGCGCAAGTGGTGCGCTTTCCCTCCGGCCAAGAGACCGAGTTCGGCGGCCAGGCCGCCTACCTCATGCGGATTTTTGGGATCGGTGGCGCCACGGTCAGCGAAAAGCCGCTGGAGAACACGCCTGACGTCGCGCGGCTGTCGGAAGATGCCGTGCTCAAGAAAAAGCTCGCCGACTATGTCCGGGCCAATGTCGGCGCGGTCGATCTCGGCGTCTATGAGATGCCGGACGAGTTCCTGGCGAAGAAGGTCATATCATGGTCGACCTTCGGCAGCGCCAGGCAGGCCAACCATCCGTTCACTTCGCTGTTCGAGCCCACGGATTTCGCCGGGCTCGACTATTCCGGGTTGAAGCTGGCGCGCACGCCGGAGGCGCTGGTCGAACGGCTGGACAATGGCGCCTGCCAGGGCTGCCATCAGGCCGGCTCCACCGCCGGCTTCCATTTCATCGGCCTCGACGACGGGACAACGTCGCCGCTCAACCGCATCGAGGTCGGCATCTCGCCGCATCTCCATGCCGAGATCACGCGGCGCGAGGCCTGGCTGCGCGCCGCGACCGAAGGCAAGGAGCCGAACCGGTTCCGTCCGCTTTCCTTTGCACCGCCGGCCGCATGGAAGGATGCCGGCGAAGTCTCCTACGTGCCGGCCGAGATGGCGATGCCGTGCCTGATGCCGGAGGACGCCGCCCGCTTCGGCCAGACCTGGCAGTGCGGCGGCGGCACCATCTGCACGCCGCTCGCCACGGCTTCGGGCGTGCGCACCAGGCTGGCGCAATGCCTGCTGCCCAAGGACAGCAAGGCGATGTTTTCCGGCCATCCGTGCCTGGCCGGCTCGATCGCCAGCAATGAAGCGCAGCCCTTCAACGACCGCTACACAATCGCCGGGCAGTTTGCGGCGTTCGCCTCCGACATTTCACGGACCGCCTACACTTGCCGGCCGCCGAAGATTGGCGTGCCGGCAGGCATCGCCTATCGCGCTTGCGACGACAAGGACCGCAGCTTCGCCGCCTTCAAGGCCGGCAAGCCGATGCCGAACGAGATCTGCGGACTGGTCGGCGGCAAGAAGTTCGATACCTGCGTGGCGACCAACAATTTCGACCAGTGTCTCGGCGGCGCGGTCAATCGCGGCAACCGGCCGGCCTGCTCGGCCGAGCATTTCTGCCGCGAGGACTATATGTGCCAGTCGCTGCCGCCGGACACGCCGGGCGCCGCCAAGGTGAAGGGCATCGGCTTCTGCTCGCCGACCTATTTCATCTTCCAGATGCGCATCGACAATCACGCAACGCCCTGGGCAAGCGCGGCACGCGCCACCATGGGGGCAGGGTTCGGAGCGGCGGGAGAAGATTAGCTGATATCAGGCGCCTCAGACACCCTGTGGGCGCGTTTGAGCCACGGCGTCCGCGAGAGCCTGAAGCACTCTTTCCTCGCTGACATCGCGTGTGTCTTCGATCCAGCTTGGCGTCGAGATCGGCGGCTCGACATATCGCACCTGATCATTGACCGGACCGGTTTCATAGGAGCGGTTCGATCCGAAGATGAGCACACATCGCCCTCCCAAAGCCGCAGCCGCATGCGCGATACCGCCATCGACACCCAGGAAGACGGTCGAGGCAGCGATCTGACACATGGCGTCGGTGATCTGCGGGGTCGATGTGAAATCCACCGCCTCCGGAAGCGCTGCTCGGATCTGGGCCGCGGCTTCGCGTTCGCGCGGGCCGCCAACAATCCACACTGACCAGCCGCGCCTCGCGTGATCGGCGGCGACCGAGATGAAACGCTCCGCCGGCCATGAGCGGAAGTTGCTGAACTCCGACGTGTAGAGCGCCAGCACTGGCCTTGCTGCGTCGATGCCGTGCCGGACGCGCCAGGCCGACAGTTCCTCAGGTGAAATCACCATTTGTGGCGGCGGCAACCGCATTCCATCAACCGGCTTCTCACCCATCATGGCGATCGCGCAGACCTGTTCGAACAGCCTCGTCTTGCGCGGTCCGAAGGCCATCAGGCTCTTTAGCCAACCGGCGGGCAGCCGGTTGATGAGACCGAACTGCAACTCGCGAGGATAGCCGATGCGCTCGCGGATGCAGGCCAACCACGGCACCAGTGCGGCCTTGGTGCTGCTGGAGAGAAGATAACAGGCGCGATAATTCTGTTCGCGAAGTCGGCGGGCCAGTTGTATGCGCTTGCCTAAACCAAGCTGCAAATGCCCCTTTTCCAGCACCCAGGCCGTCCGGACGTGCGGCATCAGCCGCGCCAAGGGCGCTGCAACCGGCGAGGTGATCAGATCGATCGGATGTCCGGGAAACTTCTCCGCAATCACCCGGATGGCCGAATGACAGCGGATGAAGTCGCCGATAGCCGGCAAGCAGAAGACGAGGATTGGGTCCAAAAGGTGGGTACCCTGTTTTCGATCCGGAGAGGGCCGCGCGACATTCAAATCACAACGGGATGTTGTCGTGCTTCTTCCAGGGGTTCTGCATGTCCTTGTTGCGCAGCATCCTCAGAGCCCGGGCGACGCGGCGGCGGGTCGAATGCGGCATGATCACCTCGTCGACATAGCCGCGTTCGGCGGCGACGAAGGGCGACAGGAAGCGATCCTCATAAGCCTTTGTATGCGCTGCTATCTTTTCCGCATTGCCGATGTCCTTGCGGTAGATGATCTCGACCGCGCCCCTGGCGCCCATCACAGCGATCTGCGCCGTCGGCCAGGCGTAGTTCATGTCGCCGCGCAGATGCTTCGACGCCATGACGTCATAGGCGCCGCCATAGGCTTTGCGGGTGATGACGGTGATCTTCGGCACGGTCGCCTCGGCATAGGCGAACAGAAGCTTGGCGCCGTGCTTGATCAGCCCGCCATATTCCTGCGCGGTGCCGGGCAGGAAGCCCGGAACATCGACGAAGGTGACGATCGGAATGGAAAAGCAGTCGCAGAAGCGCACGAAGCGCGCCGCCTTGCGGCTGGCGTCGGAATCGAGCACGCCGGCCAGCACCATCGGCTGGTTGGCGACGAAGCCTACGGTGCGGCCCTCGACCCGGCCGAAACCGGTGACGATGTTTTTCGCAAAGCTCTGCTGGATCTCGAAGAAATCGCCCTCGTCGGCGACTTTAAGGATCAATTCCTTGATATCGTAGGGTTTGTTGGCGTTGTCGGGGATCAGCCGGTCGAGCGACAGGTCGTGGTCGGTGACCGACTGGTAGCACTCGATTTCCGGGATTTCCGAGGTGTTGGAGGCGGGCAAGAGATCGACCAGCCGGCGCATCTGCAGCAGCGCCTCGACGTCGTTGTCGTAGGCGCCGTCGGCGATCGAGGATTTGGTGGTGTGGACCGAGGCGCCGCCGAGGCTCTCGGCGGTCACCGTCTCGTTGGTGACGGTCTTCACCACATCCGGCCCGGTGACGAACATGTAGGAGGTGTCGCGCACCATGAAGATGAAGTCGGTCATCGCAGGCGAGTAGACATCGCCGCCCGCGCAAGGGCCCATGATCAGCGAGATCTGCGGGATGACGCCGGAGGCCAGAACATTGCGCTGGAAGATTTCGGCATAGCCGCCGAGTGCCGCCACGCCTTCCTGGATGCGGGCGCCGCCGGCGTCGTAGAGGCCGATGATCGGCGCGCGGTTGCGCAGCGCCATCTCCTGCACCTTGATGACCTTCTCGGCATGCGCTTCCGACAGCGAGCCGCCGAACACGGTGAAGTCCTTGGCGAAGATGTAGACGGGCCGGCCATTGACCGTCCCCCAGCCGGTGACGACACCGTCGCCGGCGATCTTGGTCTTCTCCATGCCGAAATCGGTCGAGCGATGCTCGACATACATGTCGAACTCCTCGAACGAGCCCTCGTCGAGGAAGACATCGATGCGCTCGCGGGCGGTGAGCTTACCCTTCTGGTGCTGGGCGTCGATGCGGGCCTTGCCGCCGCCCATGCGGGCGATCTCGCGGCGGCGCTCGAGTTCCTTCAGCACGTCCTTCATCGCCGGTCCCCCAAACGGATAGGTGCGTTTGTCGTAAATGATGCGGGCAGGGGAGTGCAAGCGCCACTTTCGCCGCCGTTTTGCTGCATTGCAGCATGCAGCCCTTGCATTTCGAAGCGAACTCGTCCATATGCGGCGGCATAGGCGCTTGGGCCGGCATTGTCCGGCCTTCTCGACGAATGAGACTGGTTGCGTCTGTTTTCCCTCTTTCCGGTATATCGGCCTCTCTTTCCGGTACATCACAAAGTGGCGAAAAAGCCCCGAGGCATGATGCTTGCGGGCACGACAGCGCAGCCGCGCGGACGTTCCGTCCGCCGCCTTGTCGTTCCATGACAATTTTTCGACGGCAGGTTGCGCCCTGCCGCCATCGATGTTGCGGCCAGAAGGCCGCGTGAAAGAAGATTATTTTGACCAACGAAAACACAGCGGAACAGAATGGTTTCGCCGCGCTCGGGATCTCCGGCGCGCTGCTCAAGGCCACTCATGCCGCGGGCTTCACGGATCCAAAGCCGATCCAGGTCCAGGCGATCCCGCCGCAGCTGGAAGGCCGCGACATTTTCGGCATCGCCCAGACCGGTTCGGGCAAGACCGCGGCCTTCGCGCTGCCGATCCTCTCGAAGATCATCGGACTCGGCACCAAGCGCCGGCCGAAGACCACACGTGCGCTGATCCTGGCGCCGACGCGCGAGCTCGCCGTGCAGATCGAGGACACGATCAAGATCCTCGCCAAGGGCGCGCATGTCTCGACCGCGCTGGTGCTCGGCGGCGTCTCGCGCTTCAGCCAGGTGAAGAAGATCGCGCCCGGCGTCGATATCCTGATCGCCACGCCCGGCCGGCTGACCGACCTGGTGCGTGAGGGCGATCTGATCCTCGCCGACACCAAATGGCTGGTGCTCGACGAAGGCGACCGCATGCTCGACATGGGTTTCATCAACGACGTCAAGCGCATCGCCAAGGCGACCGCGCCCGACCGCCAGACGGCGCTGTTCTCGGCAACCATGCCGGACGAGATCGCCGAATTGGCCAAGGGCCTGTTGAAGACCCCAGTTCGCGTCGAAGTCGCGCCGCAAAGCACGGCGGCGGCTGAGATCGTCCAGAGCGTCGTCCTTGCCCGCACCAAGCAGAAGCGCCAGGTGCTGTCGAAGATGCTCGCCGATGAAGCGATGAAGTCCGTCATCATCTTTTCGCGCACCAAGCATGGCGCCGACAGGGTGACCAAGGATCTCGATCGTGATGGCTTCAAGGCCGCCGTCATCCATGGCAACAAGTCGCAGAACGCTCGTCAGAAGGCGCTCAACGATTTCCGTGACGGTTCGGTGCGCATCCTGGTCGCGACCGACATCGCCGCGCGCGGCATCGACGTTCCCGGCATCAGCCATGTCGTGAACTTCGACCTGCCCGACGAGGCGGAGAGCTATGTCCACCGCATCGGTCGCACCGGTCGCAACGGCAGGGACGGCATCGCCATCACGCTTTGCGATCCATCCGAGAACGCCAAGCTGCGCCAGGTGGAGCGCATCATCCGCGCCAAGCTGCCGATCACTGCCGACCATCTCGGCAGCCCCGATCCGCAGCGCGATCCCAAGGAACGGAACGAGCGCCATTTCGAGCCGGCCAATGATCGTGCCGACCACAATGGTCGCCGCGACGGCCGGCGTCCGGGCGGCGGCAACAACGGCTCCGGCAAGAAGCGGTTCGGCGGCAAGCCGAACGGCGAGCGGCCGTTTGCGGCAAAGCCGCAAGGCGAGCGTCCGGAAGGCCGCAAGCCGTTCAAGGGCAACAACAAGCGCCGCTTCGGCGGCAAGCGGCCGGCGACGCGGGCGGCTTGAAGCCTGCGGTTCGGCAAGCCTGCCTAAGCTGACTGCCGACCAGTGAATGCGAGGGCGATCGTAGCGATTGCTTCGGTCGCCCTTTTTCTTGTGACGGCTACTGCCCGGTCAGCGCCTTGACCCAGACGACGATCCGCTCCGCGAGGACGGCCGTTGTCGACGGCGACAGCGCGTCTCCGGCAATGACGTGGTTGTCGGCGTCGCCGGTGTCGTCGACCGGCACCAGCTCGTGCGGCGCGCCCCAGCGCCCGGCGATCTCGCGGGTGCGGTCTGGCCGCACCACTCTGTCCGAATCCGAAAAGATGAAGAGGGCAGGGATGGTCGCCTTTTCCACAGGCGCGGCATAGGCGAGTTCGGTCAATGCCTGCATCGGCAGTGTCGCTGCCATCGGGTATTGGTGGGTCCAGAACTTTTCATGCAGCGCGTTGCGGGTCGGGAAGCTGCGCTCCTTGCCGCCGACGAGTTCGGCGATCTGTTTGCCCCAGGGTTTGGTCAGCAGCTCCGCGCCGGACGCCTTAACGCCGAAGTTGGGCGATATAAACGCGATCGCCGCAACCCCGTCCGAGGCGCGCGGCTCTGTCGCGGCCCATGCCGCCAGCGAGCCACCCGTCGAGGTGGCAATGACGATCACCCTGTCGCCGATCGCGCGGCCGATGGCGAGCGCCTCCTCGTAGTCGTTGATCCAGGCATTGACGCTGCCCTCGGCCATCGCGGCGCCGTCCTGGCCGTGGCCGGTGAGGCGCGTGTAGAACAGGTTGGCATCAATCTCATCGGCTACGTCGTCGGGCAGCGGCCGGACCTCGCCCTTCGAGGCCGAGAAGCCATGGATGTAGACGATGGCCAGCGGCGTCTTGGCGTGAACCATCGGATTTGCCCAGATAATCTCCTTTTCCAGCCCGTCGCGGATGTTGGGCACGGCGGCCTCTTCGCGCGCCAGATAGGCCTGCGGATCGTCGCCAATGACGGAAGGGTCGAAACGGATCTTCGTGTCGACGGGCACGCGCGGGCCGAGAACAAAGGCCATGGAGAAGATGACAGCGAGCCCCAGTACCGCAAGCACGATCCGCCGCCCCATCAGAAGCTCCAAGCAACAATTCTCAACCTATGGCCGTGCCGTGTAACAGGCAATCGCCGTTCGCCAGATCAGCTCGCCTGGTCCGACGCCTGGTCGGCCGCGCCCGGCAGCTTGCGGTCGAAATTCAGCGGCCGCGCCCTCCAGCCGGTCGTGATGCCGATCACCCAGCGGCAGATCGGCCGCGGCAGAAGGCCGAGCAATTTCAGCGGCCAGCTTATGCGGTAGGGGAAGGTGACCTCGAAGCCGCCCTTCTCGATGCCGCGCACCATGCGGCGGGATGCGCGGTGGACAGGCATCAGCCCCGGCATCGGCAGCGTGTTCTTTTCCGTCAGCGGGGTGTCGACGAAGCCCGGGTTCATCACCTGAACCCTGATGTTCATCTTGTCGAAGTCGTATTTCAGCGATTCCGCCAGGATGTTGATCGCCGCCTTGGTGCCGCCATAGGCGGCGGTGGTCGGCCAGCCGGAATAGGCGGTGACCGAACCGACGAGAACGACATGGCCGCGCCCGCGCACGCGCATATGCTCGACGACAGGCACCAGGCCGTTGACGATGCCGAAATAGTTGACGTCGAAGGAGCGGCGGAAATCGCGCACCACGAGATGCTCGCCCGGCGTGGCGATGTAGTTGCCGGCGTTGAAGACCGCGAGCACGATCGGCCCCATGTCCTTCTCGATCGCGGCGGCCGTCCTTGCCATCCCCGTCTCGTCGGTGACGTCGCAAGGAAACGACTTCACATGCCCGGGCATCTGCGCCGTCTCGACGATCAGCGTGTCGATCGGATCGTCCGCGAGCGCGCTCACCGCCACGGCGTAGCCCTTCGAGGCGAGATCCTTGGCCAGTGCGCGGCCGATGCCGCTGCTGCCGCCCGTGATCCAGGCGACGCCATGCTTCGGGTTGGCCCGATAGAGTGTCATGCTAAGTCCTGCCAGTGTGTCGGTAGTGCTCTAGCGGCGAAGGAATCGAATGAAAAGAGCGCTTTTCGGCGCAAGGTTGAAATGCGTGCCGGAACACGGCATCTGAATTCAGGAGATTGCAATGCCCGAAATGCGACTGGTCCAGGCGAATTCTTGCCTTGAAACCGGGCCTTTGGGTTTCTAGGGTCTCGCCTCGCTCATACAAGGAATCCTTGATGCCCCGTTCTGTGATCGACGCGATCGGCAACACGCCCCTGATCCGCCTCAACAAGGCCTCGGAAGCAACCGGCTGCGAGATCCTGGGCAAAGCCGAGTTCATGAACCCGGGACAGTCGGTCAAGGACCGCGCCGGCCTGTTCATCATCCGCGATGCCGAGCAGCGCGGATTGCTGAGGCCGGGCGGCGTCATCGTCGAGGGCACGGCCGGCAACACCGGCATCGGCCTGACGCTGGTCGCCAAGGCGCTCGGCTATCGCACGGTGATCGTCATTCCGGACACGCAGAGCCAGGAGAAGAAGGACACGATCAAATTGCTCGGCGCCGAGCTGATCGAGGTTCCGGCAGTGCCCTACAAGAACCCCAACAACTATGTGAAGCTGTCGGGGCGCCTGGCCGAGCAATTGGCGCGCACTGAGCCGAATGGCGCGATCTGGGCCAACCAGTTCGACAACGTCGCCAACCGCGACGGCCATATCAGGACGACGGCTGAGGAGATCTGGACCCAGACAGGCGGCAAGGTCGATGGGTTCGTCTCGGCGGTCGGCTCCGGCGGGACGCTGGCCGGCGTCGGGCTCGGCCTGAAGGCCAAGAGCGGCCAAGTCAAGATTGGGCTCGCCGATCCGCTGGGCGCCGCGCTCTACAGTTTCTACACCAGCGGCGAATTGAAGGCCGAGGGCAGCTCGATCACCGAAGGCATCGGCCAGGGGCGCATCACCGCCAACCTCGAAGGCTTCAAGCCGGACTTCTCCTTCCAGATCCCGGACGAGGAGGCGCTGCCGATCGTCTTCGATCTGATCCAGGAGGAGGGGTTGTGCGTCGGCGGCTCGACCGGCATCAACATCGCCGGCGCCATCCGGCTGGCACGCGAGCTGGGACCGGGCCACACCATCGTGACGATCCTTGCCGACTACGGCACGCGCTACCAGTCGAAACTGTTCAATCCCGAATTCCTGCGCGAGAAGAACCTGCCGGTGCCGGGCTGGATGGAAGAGAAGGCCGACATTTCGGTGCCCTTCGAAAAGGTCGCGTGATGGCGCACCGGACGGAAGCTCTGTTTCGTGACGACGCCTACCTGAAGGCGAGCGAGGCGGCGGTTGTCGCGATCAACGAGCGCGGCGGCATAATCCTCGACCGGACGATCTTCTACGCAACCTCGGGCGGCCAGCCTGGCGACACCGGCAGGCTTGAGCGTGCCGACGGCAGCCCGGTCGCGATCGCCGCCACCATCACCGGCGAGACCAAGGACGAGATCATCCATGTGCCGGCGCCCGGACAAGCGGCACCCACGATCGGCGAGCGGCTCAAGCTCGCCATCGACTGGGAGCGGCGGCATCTTCTGATGCGCATGCACGCGGCCTGCCACCTGCTCACCGTCGTGTGTCCGTTCCCGATCACCGGCGCTGCCGTTTCCGAGGGCGACAGCCGCGTCGACTTCGACATTCCCGATGCCAATTTCACCAAGGAAGATGTGACGGCGAGGCTGATGGAACTGGTGCGTGCCGACCATCCGATCTTCACCCGGCTGATCACCGACGCGGAACTGGCGGCCAATCCCGGTCTTGTTAAGTCAAAGAATGTGCGCCCGCCTGTCGGCATAGGCAGGATCCGCCTCGTTTGCATCGGCGAAAATGCCTCGATCGACAGCCAGCCTTGCGGCGGCACCCATGTGAAGAGCACCGGCGAGGTCGGCGAGATCCATATCGGCAAGATCGAGAAGAAGGGCCGCGAGAACCGGCGTTTCCGCATCCGCTTCGGACCGATGCCGGCGATCTGATCGACGACACTGTTGCGAGATGGGAGGAGAAAAAATGGCCGAAGATAGTCCTTTCATCGTCGATGCGGATTGGCTGCAGCAGCGCCTTGGCGAGCCCGGCCTGACGATCATCGACGCTTCCTGGTATCTGCCGGCGCAAAACCGCGATGCACGCGCCGAATATGAGGCGGCGCATATTCCCGGCGCCCGCTTCCTCGATCAGGACGCCATTTCGGACCCCGATTCCGGGCTTCCGCATACGCTGCCGTCGCCGCAAAATTTCGCGCAGTATGTCGGCGCCATGGGCGTTTCGGCCGACGACACGATCGTGATCTATGACGGCCCGGGCTATTTCTCGGCGCCGCGCGGCTGGTGGATGTTTCGGGTCATGGGCGTCTTCCAGGTCTACATACTGAGCGGCGGCTTCGATCGCTGGAAGGCGCAGGGCCGCCCGGTGACGGCGGAGCCGACGAAGATCGCGCCCTGCATCTTCCACGCCGACTTCGATGCCGCGCGCGTCGTCGGCCTCGCCGAAATGCGCCGCATCGTCGACGGGCGAGAAAGCCAGATCGCCGATGCACGATCCGCCGGCCGTTTTGCCGGAACCGATCCGGAGCCCCGTGCCGGCATCCGCTCCGGCCATATGCCGGGCGCGCGCAGCGTGCCGGTCACGGCATTGGCCGATAACGGCGAGCTTCTGCCCAGGGATCGTTTACGCAAGGTGATCGAGGATGCCGGCATAGATCTGTCGAAGCCGGTCGTCACGTCATGCGGCTCGGGCATAACGGCGGCGGCGATCACGCTGGCGCTGGAGACGCTTGGCCACACCGACAACAGGCTTTACGACGGCTCATGGACCGAATGGGGCGGGCTTGCCGATACGCCCGTGGTGACGGGCAAGGAATGACCGTGATGGAAAACGGAGCGCTGCAGGACATCGACGTCACGGTAACGTTTCTCGAAATGCATGCGCCGCCGGCCGCGTCGCCGCCTGTCCCGTACAACCGGCAGATCGCGCTCCTGAAGACCAAGGATATTCCGCTGCATTTCTACCGCTACCTGATGGATCGGGTGGGGCGCAAATGGCATTGGGTGAACGTGCTGAGGCTGAGCGACGAGGAGCTTTCGGCCGGCCTCCACCGCGAGGATCGCGACATCAGGGTGCTCTATCTCGACGGTGCGCCGGCCGGCTTCTTCGATCTCAAGCCGCATCTGCCGGAAGAGGTGGAACTCGCCTATTTCGGCATGATGGAGCATGCGCACGGGCAAGGCATCGGCCGCTGGTTCCTGGGCGCTGCGATATCGGCTGCCTGGTCGCATGGCCCGAAGCGGGTGACTGTGCAGACCTGCACGCTCGACCACCCGGCGGCGCTGCCGCTCTACCAGAAGCTCGGCTTCACGCCGGTGGCGCAGAAGAAGGAGATCGTGCACCCGCTTTCCTTCGCCGAGCGTTCGGCGAGCGTCATGCGGCCGTAGTGTCGATGCCGCCTAGGCCACCGGCGGCGGCTGGCCCTCGAAGGTCGGCAGCGAAGTGTCGATGCAGGCCCAGGCCGGCGCCTTGGCCGTCCATATCGTCGCCGCGGGCCTGATCATATTCGGATCGTCGAGCGTGCCGGCGCGCACAAAAATCAGATGCGGGCGCGACTCCGCCTCGCTGAAGAGATGCACGCCGCAGGCTGGGCAAAAGCGCCGGTGCATCCTGTTGCCGCTGTCGGCCACGCTCTCATAGTCGCGCGTCTCGCCGGCGATCTTGATCCGCGCCGTCAGGAAGCAGACGCTCACCGCCGCGTTGCCGGCCGCGATATACTGGCAGAAGCGGCACCAGCACAGGCGCGTGGTGATCGGCTCCGCGCTGCTTTCGTAGCGGACTGCGCCGCACAGGCATCCTCCGGTGATCATGCTCGGATCCTCGCCAGGCCCCTCAACCGCTGCCGCGTTCTTCCGGGATCATCATGGCGCGGTGCGACATGTCTGGCCAGTCGGAAAACCTGGCATTTCTGTCCGTTCATCCTCGCTTCAGGCTGACTTTGCCAAGGTGTCGGCAAGATCAACGCGCCCCTCAGAAGGACGGGCCGAAGGAGAAAGACATGCTGACCCGACGTACATTTGCCGTTGCCATGATTGCGGCACTTGCCATGCCGAGCCTTGCATTTGCGCAGGCCACCACGCCTTCCGCCGCGACGATCGAGCGCCAGCTCGAGGCAGCGCCCAGGGTGAAGCTGCGCCCCAATCAGCGCGTCACCGTCCGCGAATTCAAGCGCCGGCCGGATCTCAGGCGCATGGCGCGCTCGATCGACATCCAGTCGATCAACTTCGCCTTCGGCTCGGCTGCGATCTCGGAGTCGCAATACGGCAAGATCGACAACATCGCCGATGCGCTACACCGCATCCTGCGGCGCGATCGCGGCGCCCGCATCCTGATCGAGGGCCATACCGATGCGGTCGGCTCCTTCCAGTCGAACCAGATCCTCTCGGAGCAGCGCGCCGCCTCGCTGAAGCGGACGCTGGTGCGCGAGTTCGGCGTGCCCGGCCATGCGCTCGAAACCGTCGGCTATGGCGAGGAGTTCCTGCTGGTGCCGACACAGCAGGAGAACTGGCGCAACCGCAGGGTGACCTTGCGCCGCTTCGACGACTTCATCCGGTAGCGCGCGCGTGCCGCGTTCGCCTGGATCGCCGTTCAAAAAGAGCCCGGCCTGAATGAGCCGGGCTCTTTCCATATCGCTTGATGTCCAGGGCCAACGAAGATCGCGCAAGAGGATCCGACGATGGCGATACGTGTGATAATGGCCGGCGCGACCGGCTGGGTCGGCAAGGCGCTGGTGCGCGGGCTCGACGCGCTAATCGACTGACGCTGCTTGGCAGGAATCGGGTGGGAAGCGTGCCGGGGACCGCGTAATTTCCGGTCAGCGATAGCGGAGACATGCCATGACCATCCAGTTCAAAGCGCTGCCGACCGACAATGTGAGAGCCCTGCAGCGCGGCGGGGCGGACGCGTACGGCCATACGCCGGAGCGCCAGGTTTCCGACGGCGACGGCGTGCCCTGCCGCCACTGCCTGAAGAACGTCGCCGCGGGCGATGCCTATCTCGTTTTGGCCTACCGGCCGTTTCCCGAGCTGCAGCCCTATGCCGAGACCGGGCCGATCTTCCTGCATGCGCAGGAGTGCGAACGCGCGCCGGAGGACGCGGCGCTTCCCGAACTGCTCGAGAGCAGCGACTACATCGTGCGTGGCTATGGCCGCAACGACCGCATCGTCTATGGCAGCAGCGGGGTCATCGCGACGCCGGACATCGCAGCTCGCGCCGAAACGCTGCTCGAGCGCGACGACATCGCCTACATCCATGTCCGCTCGGCGCGCAACAATTGCTACCAGTGCCGCATCGAACGCGCCTGACGCGTTCCAAAAAATATGCCCGCCGATAGGCTGGCGGGCAGTTGGGGAAAAAGCCTGCGACAGAAGAGAAAGCCGCCTACAGGCCGATGCGACTAGGCATGGTTTTCGAATGCCGAATGTGAAGTGCTTCACAAAGGCACCACGGATCTGCGTGAATGTCGGGCGAGACTGTCGTATAGCCGTCGCAATTACTTGCTAAAAGGCAAGTGTTGATCGATTGCCGACCGCGGATGGACCGGCGGCACGTCTCAACATCGAGGAAGCGGGGCTTTGGCTCCGCTTTTTTGTTGGCTAAATTGTTCCGCGCAAAGAAAAAACCGCCGGACGGAGCCGGCGGGCGACAGGAGGAACTCTCTTCGCGTGCCTGTCAGGCGGCGAGGACCGCCTTCGGCTCGACGAGCTCGTAGCCGAGCGCTTCGGCGACAGCGCGGTTGGTGATCTTGCCCTTGTGGACGTTGAGGCCGTTGCGCAGATGGTGGTCGTCGACCAGCGCCTTGAGGCCCTTGTCGGCAAGCTGCAGGCCGTAATGCAGCGTCGCATTGTTGAGGGCATGGGCCGAGGTGACCGGCACCGCGCCCGGCATGTTGGCGACGCAATAGTGGATGACGCCGTCGACCTCGTAGGTCGGCTCGGCATGGGTGGTGGCGTGCGAAGTCTCGAAGCAGCCGCCCTGATCGATGGCGACATCGACGAGAACCGCGCCCTTCTTCATGCCGGAGAGCATTTCGCGTGTGACGAGCTTCGGCGCCGCGGCGCCCGGGATCAGCACGGCGCCGACGACGATGTCTGCCGAGAAGCACTCTTCCTCCAGCGCCTCGACGGTCGAGTAGCGGGTGTGGACGCGGCCGCCGAAAATGTCGTCGAGCTGGCGCAGCCGCGGGATCGAGCGGTCGATGATGGTGACATCGGCGCCGAGGCCGGCCGCCATCTTGGCCGCATGCAGGCCGACGACGCCGCCACCGAGCACGGTGACCTTGCCGGGCAGCACGCCGGGTACGCCGCCGAGCAGCACGCCGCGGCCGCCATTGGCCTTCTGCAGCGCGGTCGCGCCGGCCTGGATCGACAGGCGGCCGGCAACTTCCGACATCGGCGCAAGCAGCGGCAGGCCGCCGCGGTCGTCGGTGACGGTTTCATAGGCGATCGCCGTGACGCCCGAAGCGAGCAGCCCCTTGGTCTGGTCCGGATCCGGAGCGAGATGGAGATAGGTGTAGAGGATCTGGCCGTCGCGCAGCTGGACCCATTCGTTGGGCTGCGGCTCCTTGACCTTGACGATCATGTCGGACTTGGCGAACACGTCGGCGGCCGTCTTGGCGATGGTCGCGCCGGCGGCGCGGTAGGCGTTGTCGTCGGCGCCGATGCCGGCGCCGGCGCCGGTCTCGACCAGCACTTCATGGCCATGCGCGACATATTCGCGGACGGAGCCAGGCGTCAGGCCGACGCGATATTCATGGTTCTTGATTTCCTTGGGGCAACCGACGCGCATTTTCTGTCTCCTGATCCGGCCCTTTGCGGGCGCGTTCCCTGTATTGGCGGAGTGAACCATGAATCGGCCCGCAAGTGTTTGCGAATGCGCTTGCGAGAACAGGCGCACTTCGATAATCGTTGCGCAAAACGTCCACATTTTCGCAGGAACCACGAAAAATGCCGCTCGACAGGATTGATATCGCCATTCTGGAGGCTTTGCAGAAAGACGGGCGGATACCCAACGCCGCGCTTGCCGAGAAGGTCGGCCTGTCGCAATCGGCGTGCTCGCGGCGGCTCGACAATCTGGAGAAGTCGGGCACGATCCGCGGCTATCACGCGCGGCTGTCCAACGCCGCGCTCGGCCACCAGATGACGGCGATCGTGCATATATCGCTGTCGGGACAGTTCGAGAAGACGCTGTCGGATTTCGAGGCGGCGATCAAGCGCTGTCCCAACGTGCTGTCCTGCCACTTGATGTCGGGCGAATACGACTACATCCTGCGCATCGCCGCGAAGGATTTGGTCGACTATGAGCGCATCCACAAGGAATGGCTGTCGGCCATGCCGCATGTGACGAAGATCAATTCGTCCTTCGCGCTGCGCGAGATCGTCGACCGGACAGCGGTCGGCTTGCGGCCGGAGATGGCCTAGGCGCCGCTAAGCGCCTGTGGCCTCCGTCACCACCTCGCTCATCGGGATGTCGTGCGGTTGCGGGTAGATGGTCGGGATGCGCTGCAGTTCGTAGCCGACGCCGATCACCAGCGGCCTGAACGGCATCGCCGCCAGCGTGCGGTCGAAGAAGCCGCCGCCGTAGCCCAGACGATATTTGCCGGGATCGATGCCAACGATCGGCGAGATGACGATGTCGGGCAGGACCGGATCGCCCACCGCGGGGATCGGGATGTTCCAGACGCCTTTCTCCAACCGGTCGCCCGGTCTGTAGGCGCGGAACACCAGCGGCTGCCCTTTCTCGATCACGACCGGCAGTGCGGTCCGCCCGCCGCGTTCGTTGATCGGCGCCATCCAGGACCGCAGATCCGGCTCGCCGCGGAAGGGCCAGTAGAGGCTGACCATGCGGCCGCCAATATCGCCGACCAGAGCGTCGAGGCCTTCGGCGATGCGCGTCGACATCGCCGCGCGGGCATCGGCGGAGACCGCAAGCCGCGCCCCGATCAGCCTTTCGCGCTCGGCCTTGCGCCAACGTCTGACATCAGTCCAGTCAGTCAGCGGCGCCAGGAACTGCGGATCGAGTTCATGCATGAAACAGGGCGGGGAGGCGTATTGGGCCGGGCCTTGCTCGTCGCGATCGTCAGCCATGCTTCACTCCTGTATTCCGGCACTGACGCTATACCTCGTGCAAACCGGTCGACATGTGCATTCACGACATCCGGCGGCGAGTCCCGGGCAATTGGACGGTCTTCCCGCTATTGTTGCAATGCACAATAATACCTAAATTGGGTGCGGTGGATTTGCTTGGCGAGGTAAGTGAATGAACGAAGCCAGCCATCATGTCGTGGTCGTCGGCGCGGGGTTCGGCGGCCTTGAATTGACCCATGCGCTGGCCGGCGCGCCGGTGCGCATCACCATGATCGACAAGCGCAACCATCACCTGTTCCAGCCGCTGCTCTACCAGGTGGCGACCACCTCGCTGGCGACCTCCGAGGTCGCCTGGCCGATCCGTCATCTGCTGCGCAAGCGCAAGAACGTGACGACGCTTCTGGGCAACGTCACCGGCGTCGACCGCACTGGCAAGCGCGTGCTGCTCGAGGATGGCAGCGCCGTTGCCTTCGACACGCTGGTGCTCGCCACCGGGGCGCGCCACGCCTATTTCGGCCATGACGAATGGGAGCCGTTCGCTCCCGGGCTGAAGACGCTGGAGGATGCCACCACCATCAGGCGCCGAATTCTGCTCGCCTTCGAGCAGGCCGAGCGCGAAACCGATGCGGCGAGGCGCCAGGCGCTGCTGACGCTGGTCATCGTCGGCGGCGGACCGACCGGCGTCGAACTTGCCGGCACCATCGCGGAACTGGCGCATGACACGCTGCGCGACGAATTCCGCAACATCGACACCAGGCAGACGCGCGTGGTGCTGATCGAGGCCGGCGATCGCATCCTCGCCAACTTCGCGCCGCAGCTCTCCGACTATGCCCAAAAGGCGCTGGAGCGGCTCGGCGTCACGGTCGAACTCGGCCGGGCGGTCACTGAGCTGGATGCGGATGGCGTTGTCTTTGGCGACAAGCGCCTGCCGGCAAAGACAATTCTGTGGGCCGCGGGCGTTGCCGCCTCGCCGGCGGCGGAATGGCTGGGAGCGAACGCCGACCGTGCGGGCAGGGTGCTGGTCGAGCCCGATCTCACCGTGCCGGGCAGCCCGGAAATCTTCGTCATCGGCGACACCGCGCATGTGTTGCGCCCGGACGGGAAACCGGTGCCTGGCGTGGCGCCTTCCGCCAAGCAAGAGGGGCGCCACGTCGCGGCGACGATCAAGGCGCGGCTCGCCGGCGATATGACAGAGCGTCCTTTCCGCTATCAACATGCCGGCGACCTGGCGACGATCGGCAAGCGCGCGGCGGCGATCGACTTCGGCTGGATCAAACTCACCGGCTGGCTTGCCTGGTGGCTGTGGGGCGTTGCCCACATCTATTTCCTGATCGGTTTCCGCAACCGGCTCGCGGTCTCGCTTAGCTGGCTATGGATCTACTTCACTGGCCAGCGCAGCGCGCGGCTGATCACCCAGGGCGACGACGACAAGGGCTGACATCGCGCGCCTCGTCTCGTTTCATCGACACGTCACCTTGTCGTGATCGACAGGCATTTCGCCGGACATGGACTCATGCGTCTTTCACCGGCAAGCTCCGCGCTCGCTGGCAGGGGTGTCGCGTTGTCGAAGAGGAGAAAACAATGTCACGACTGCCCGTCTCCCGTCGCGAATTCCTGGCCGGTGCCGCCGCCACCGGGGCGCTGATCATGCTGCATCCTTTCTCGGCCCGCGCCGCTGCCAATCAGGCGCATCTCAGGATCATGGAGACGACCGATATCCACGTGAACGTGCTGCCTTATGACTACTACGCCGACAAGGCGAACGACACGATGGGCCTGTCACGCACCGCCTCGCTGATCGACGCGGTGCGCAAGGAGGCAACCAATGCGATGCTGATCGACAATGGCGACCTTTTGCAGGGCAACCCGATGGGCGACTACATCGCCTACGAGAAGGGCCTGAAGGACGGCGACCTGCATCCGATCATGAAGGGCATGAACCTGCTCGGCTACGAGTGCTCGACGCTCGGCAACCACGAGTTCAATTACGGCCTGTCGTTCCTCGACAAGGTGCTGGCCGGCGCCAATTTCCCCTTCGTCTGCGCGAATCTCATCCGCGGCACCACGCTTGCCGCCAACCCGCGCGACGACAAGCTCTACCTCAAGCCGTATGTCATCCTCGACAGGAAGATCAAGGACGGGTCGGGCGCCGAGCAGCCGATCAGGATCGGCATCATCGGCTTCGTGCCGCCGCAGATCATGGTCTGGGACCTGAAGAACCTCGAAGGCAACGTGAAAACACGCGACATCGTCGAGGCGGCAAAGGCCTGGGTGCCTGAGATCAAGGAGGCGGGCGCCGACATCGTCATCGCGCTCTCGCATTCCGGCATCGACATCAAGCAGGGCGACATGATGGAGAACGCCTCCTTCTTCGTCGCCGGCGTCGAGGGCATCGATGCCGTCTTCACCGGTCATCAGCATCTCGTCTTCCCCGGCAAGAAGGATTTCCAGGCGCTCGATGGCGTAGACACCGGCAAGGGCACGCTGCAAGGCAAGCCGGCGGTGATGGGCGGCTTCTGGGGCTCGCATATGGGCCTAATCGATCTGCTTCTGGAGCGCGACGGCTCGAAGTGGCGGGTGGTTTCCGCGACGTCCGAGGCGCGGCCGATCTACGAGCGGGTCGACAACAAGAACAAGGCGACCGTCGGCGACGACAGGCGCATCATCGCCGCGCTCGAGCAGGACCATGAGGCGACGCTCGCCTATGTGCGCCGTCCCGTCGGCAAGACCTCGGCGCCGCTCTATTCCTATTTCGCGCTGGTGGCCGATGATCCGTCGGTGCAGATCGTCAACCAGGCGCAGAACTGGTACCTGAAGGACATACTGAAGAGCACGCAGTGGAAGGACGTGCCGCTTTTGTCGGCGGCCGCACCCTTCAAGGCGGGCGGGCGCAGCGGCGCCGACTACTACACCGACGTCCCGGTGGGCGACATCGCCATCAAAAACGTCGCCGACCTCTATCTCTATCCCAACACTGTGCGAGCCGTCGAAATCACCGGCGCGCAGGTCAAGGAATGGCTGGAGATGTCGGTCGGCATCTTCAACCGGATCGAGCCCGGCAAGGCCGACCAGCCGCTCATCAACACCGACTTCCCGTCCTACAATTTCGACGTGATCGACGGCGTCACCTACAAGATCGACCTTTCGCAACCGCCGAAATACGATGCCAAGGGCGGGTCGGCGAATGCCGGCTCCAGCCGCATCGTCGATCTGATGTTCGACGGCAAACCAATTGATCCCGCGCAGAAATTCGTCGTCGCGACCAATAATTATCGCGCCGGTGGCGGCGGCAACTTCCCGGACATCAACGCTTCGAAGATCATCTACGAGGCGCCGGACACCAACCGCGACGTGATCGTGCGCTACGTCATCAGCGAGGGCACGATCAACCCGTCGGCGGACGACAACTGGTCGTTCGCGCCGCTGCCCGGAACCAGCGTGGTGTTCGACACCGGCCCGAGGGCAAAGAATTTCATCGGGGAGGTGAAATCGCTGAAGATCGAGCCGGCGGGTGAGGGCGATGCGGGCTTCGCCAGATACCGCATCCTCCTCTGACGCGGTTCACATCTGTGTCGGGCCGGCTCTGCCGGCCAGACACTCAGGCCTTGTAGACCACCTGGCGCACATCGATGTAGCTGGCGCGGAAGCCGGCTTCGCAATAGTGCAGATAGAACTCCCAGAGCTTCTTGAAGCGCTCGTCGAAGCCGAGCGGGACGATCTTTTCCCAGGAGCCCCAGAAGCGCTGGCGCCACTCGGCGAGGGTGCGGGCATAGTCCTGCGGGAAGACGCGCTCGCGCAGATGCGCGAGGCCATGATCCTTGCCGAGAGCCTTGAGGATCGAGGGTGTCGGCAGCATGCCGCCAGGGAAGACATAGCGCTGGATGAAATCGGGGCGCGCGCGATACGCCTCGTAGGCGGCCTCGTTGATGGTGATGATCTGCAGGCCGGCCGTGCCGCCGGGCTTCAGGCAGGTCTTCATCTTGCCGAAGAACACCGGCCAGTATTTCTCGCCGACCGCCTCGAACATCTCGATCGATGCGATCCGGTCGTAAGTGCCTGTCTCGTCTCGATAATCCTGCAGCTTGATGTCGACCTTGTCGGCAAGCCCGGCTTTCTGGATACGCGCTTTCGCGAAATCATGCTGTTCGCGGCTGATGGTCAATCCGGTGACGCGGCAACCGATCTCGCGCGCGGCGAATTCGGCAAAGCCGCCCCAGCCGCAGCCGATCTCCAGCACATGGTCCTTCCTGCCGATGCCGGTATCTTTTGCCAGTGCACGATATTTGGCGGCCTGCGCGCTTTCGAGATCGTTGGCGCCCGTCGCATACAGCGCCGACGAATAGGTCATGCTCGGATCCAGCCATTTCTCATAGAAGGCGTTGCCGAGATCGTAATGCGCCGAGATGTTGCGTCGCGATCCGGTATGCGTGTTTTCGTTGAACCAATGGCGGATGCGCTGGACGGTGTTGATGAGCCAGTTGGCGCCGCCGGCGACCTTCTCGCCGAGGGCGGAATTGACCACGAACAGTTCGAGGAAGCTGGTGACGTCCGGGC
>NZ_RZOF01000006.1:0-49490 GCF_003998955.1 Mesorhizobium sp. M4B.F.Ca.ET.017.02.2.1
GGATAGACGTTGACCGCGTACCAATCATTGCCGTCGAGCTCGGTCCGCTGGATTTCGGTCCGGCCGAAGGGCTTGAGCGCCGAGGCCACACGCTTTGCCTCGGCGGCATCATCGAAGGAGCCGGCGGCGACATAGTCGGTAACATCCGGCGACGTCGAATTGGATCTCTTCCAGGACTGCAGGATGTCGGAGGGCGACATACCGGCGCCATCGAAAGCCGCGAAGACATCGGCGCGGCCGACGCGCTCATCGGCATAGGAAAGCGAGGCCATGGCGAAGGGCGAATTCGGCGGCAGGCTGATGTCCGGCCGCTCCGGCACGATCGGCCCGAAATCAGGCAGCGCCACGTCGCCGGGCGCTTGCGAAGACATGGTCGGCTCGGCCTGCGGCGCCTGGCCGGAATCCGTCAGCTGGCCGGGGAACGGCACGGCGGCGGCAGTCGCGCCCGCCGCCAGAACCGGCGTCGGCCCGTTCATCGCCACCATCACGCCGGTCGGCAGGCCGTCGGACGGATCCGGACGCCTGTTGCCGGGATGGTAGGAGGCCATCAGATACTGGTCGTCATTGCCATCGAGCGGCGCGCGGCCGACATATTCGACCTTCACCTTAGCGGTGCCGACCTTGTCATAGTCGAGCATCTGCGCGGCGCGCTGTGAGACGTCGATGATGCGGCCCTCATGGTATGGGCCACGGTCGTTGACGCGCACGATGACCGAACTGCCGGTTTCGAGGTTGGTGACGCGGGCGTAACTCGGCAGCGGCATCGTCGGATGCGCCGCCGTGAGTTGCGCCGTGTCGTAGACTTCGCCATTGGCCGTCAGCCGGCCGTGGAAGGCATCGCCATACCAGGATGCCAGGCCGACCTTGCGGTAGCGCTTGTCTTCCTTGGGATAATACCATTTGCCGCGCACCTGGTAGGGCTTGCCGAGTTGGTCGCGGCCGCCGCCGCGCCGCATGAAGGCAACGCGCGGGCTCGCCTTCACGCCATATTCGGTCTCAGCGAAATATTCCTTGGAACGCGGCCTCTTGTCGACCATCGCCTTCGGCTGCGGTGTCGATGTGCAGGCCGCAAGCAGCACCGCCGACAGCGCGCACAGTGCAAGAGCGGGAGCGCGACGAAGACGCGGGCGCGCCGAAGTCTGCATTTTATGATGTCCCCTACAGTCTCGCCACCAGCTGAACGTCAGTGGAGCCAAAGCACCCACTCGACACTTGCCAGCGACACCCGGATCCCCAATCCCCTTGTGCGCAGGAATTGTTTATCACGGTATTAACCGATTGTGGTCGGAAGGGGGCGAGATTGTGGCGGCGCACCGGTTGGCTGCTACACACCACAATACTCGTGTGACGCCGGAGGCCGAGAGCCGGCATCTAAACAAAAAAGGCGAAGGAGCGTGTTAGCCGGGGTCAATCCCCCGGCGCCGATCCGAGCGCGCCGATCAATCCGTCGACGTAACCACCTGCGCCGTCACGACCGACAGCTTCTCGCGCTTGATCAAAACCGGCTTTTCGTAGGTCTTTCTCATAGTTCCCTTAACCCCGCGGGCAAAATGGCCACGCCACAGATTGGCCAGCCCTGCGCCGCATTGTCAATCGGGGCCAGACCGATGGTTGGAAGCTGTTGCCGTTCGGCAATATGTAACCACTCGACCCTAGCGCGGTTGACAGGTCTTTACGCCCCGCACTAGAGCAGTGCGGTGCGAATGATGATCTCGTGCCTTGGCGCGCCAAGGGCGACGTCAGAGATCAACGAAAGCACCCAAGTGATTGAAAAATCACGATGGAGGGATGGCCGAGCGGTTTAAGGCACCGGTCTTGAAATTCGCTTGCAGCCGTCCCGCCCTGCCCTGTCCTATCCCCCTAAGTCCTTAGTTTTCAGGGTTCCCGGCCGTGCTCCTGGTTCAACCATCCCACTCTGTACCGGCCTGTGCTACCGAGTTCGGTAGCAAAATGGTAGCAAGCCGTTCTCGACCCGTTCTAGTCGTCGCCATCGCTGCCGACGATGGGCGGAAAGCGTTGCCGCTCCCATTCGTCCCGGCCCTGGCTGCATGGCTCTGGCCAGCCGAGGTAGCATTCCGAATCGCCACCATCTTCGAGGTCGCTGGCGTCTCCCTCGCGGTCATCGGTACCAACGACTTCGGTCCCGCCTGCAAGCCACGGCTCTAGATCGGGGTCGGGCTCTACGAAGTCGAGCAGCGTTATCAGCCGCTCGATTTCGTCTTCGATCGATCGGCGCACGGCCGGATCGGTCAGGCGAAGATGTGCGTTCATAACCGCACCGTTCTGCCGTCAGGGTTCATCGGCTCGTCGCGCCAGCCGTCGCTTTGCTTTTGCAGACCGATGATTTCGTGATGCCACTCGATCACCAAGGACGGGCAGCGCGGCTCCGTGCCAGTCTGGTATTCGACTACGGCAGGCGAGAACCATGCTCCTTCATCGAGCGTTCGACATCCAGGGGCAGAGAACTCGCGCCTATGCCCGGCGCCGCGAATGAGCCAGCCATGGTATCCGACCGTCAATTCGTCCATGGCTGCGGCGAATTGGTCGTAGTGGTAGCGGGCGCGCGCGAAGGCGCTGTCACGCTGAGTCGCTTCGGCGATGACCGGCACGGCAACAGCCGTTGAAGCCAGGGCGCCGGCCGCTGTGTTGCGGAGGAAAAGACGGCGGGTGATGCTCATGATGCACCGCCTTCCCCGGCTGTCACCGGCATCATCGAGGTGAGCAGGATCTGAAAATCCTCAGCCTGTATTTCGGCGAATCGAGAGCCGGTGTAGTGGGCCAGCACTTCGGCCTTGCGTGCCAGCTCGGCGAAGTTGGCGCAGCGGTAGGCGCACAGGTCGGTGAAGGCATCCAGATCGGCCTGCGATGCTTCCTCCCTCGCCTCTTCCGCCTGCCAGTAGCCGAAGGCCCTCCGGCGCCCGATTTCATCGCGCAGCACCTGCCGGAAAGTGCGAAGGTCTTTGATCAGCGCGGAATTCAGAGCGTCCGCCGCGCTGGCAGCAATCGCCGGGTTGATCTTCTCCAGGCCGACGAGCTTGCGGGTTTGATCTTCGTACCGCTTGATAATGTCGTTGCGCACATCATGGTGGAAGAAATCGCGGTCGAAGTCAGGGTGAAAGGACTGCGCACCGCCAATAGACAGGTCAACGAACAGTTCCTTCCGATGAGCCTTGAAGTAGGCCACCTCGACCTCGTAGCTGGCTTCCAGGGCTTCGTCGAACGCAGCGCAGGCCTTGTCCTTCGCGGCGATCAGCTTTTCCAGTTCGGGAGAGATTTCTGCTGCGGGAGCAGCCTTGACCGTGCTGGCTGCGGCCAGCATTGCAGCCGCAGCGGTGATAGCTGCGCGGCGGTTGATGGTGGGCATACCTTCGGCGGCAGCCCGAACAGAGGTGTTCGGCATGTGATTGGCTCCGGGTTAACTAGGTTTATTTACTAGTTCACCATGGATCACAATTATGTTGCCGTCAACAGCAAACTATGAAAAAATACTAGTCAGATGAGAAAGGGACACAGATGCTAACGACTGGAAACCAGCTTCGGGCGGCCCGAGCGCTAGCCGATATGGATCAGGGAACGCTTGCGAAACGGGCCGGCGTGAACATCAACACCATAAGCGCGATGGAGAAGCGCGGCGCTGATGGGTTGACCAGCGGCTTGGACAAGATCCGATCCGTGATGCAAGTCCTTGAAGCCGAGGGCATCGAGTTCCTAAACCACGGCAGTCCTGGCGTTCGGCTTCGGGGAAAGGGGTAAGCACCATGCGCAGAATCAGTCTGGCCGTGACCGTTGCCCTTCTGGCGAGCGGAGCGCATGCGATGAACTATGCCGTCAACGGCATTGGCGCCGCGTCATGCGGGACCTGGGTGAACGCAAGCCACAATATCCGCCAAATGGGCATGAGCTGGGTGCTGGGGTATCTGACCGCCATGAACGCTCACGAAGCCTCGCTTCAACACGCTTGCTGCACCAATCTGGTCAACACAACCGACGTTGATGGGGTCGAAGTCTGGGTAACGAATTATTGTCAGGCCAATCCGCTTCAAGATATCTCCGATGCCGCAATCAACCTCTACATCGAACTGAAGAACCGGCAGCAATGATCGACCCGACCCCGCGCCGGCCGATGTCGCCGAAGCGCCGGCACCACATCTTTTCCGAGAACTGCACGGCCCACAATGTCGCGCCGTGCTGCATATGTGGCGAGCCGGTCCACCGGCACAACGATCAGTGGATCATCGAGCATAAGCGCGCGCTCGGGCTTCTTGGGCCGGACGTCAATAGCAACTGCGGACCAGCGCATACCGCCTGTGCGCTGAAGAAGACCGCCGAGGAGGATCTACCCCGCATCGCGAAGGCGAAGCGCCAGGCCGAGGCCGGCGCCAAAAAAGAAAAGCCGGCTCGGGCTTTTCAGGCCCCGGCCGGCGTTTCCTTCGATTGGCGTCGCAGGCGCTACGTGGCGACAGCAAACTAGAAAGCAAAGGAAGCGAAATGTCAGACGGCCCACACCTCAAATTGAGTGATACAATTTCGGTCCCGATTATCGACCCCGATAACCTTGCCCCCGTCTTTGCCGACTTGGTGACAGAGATCCGAGTTCACAATGGGATGCTGTACCTCTCCCTCGCCGCCCTAACAATAGATGGGGATGACAGTACTCGAACCGCGCGCGTCTGTGCTCGACTAAGAATCGCGCCTCACACCGTGCAGTTTATTCAGCAGGTATTAGCCGCACCCAGCGAGGTTCAGATACCGCAGGGTCAGACCATCAATTAGCTTCTTATACGAGCGATAAGCGCTACCATCCCGCCGGCAACCGAAGAACATCCGGTGTCAAGCTTGCGATTTGAGCGCAGGGAAAGTAATGGCCGTCCCGATCTACATCGCTGCAATCGGCGCCGCCATGCTCGCCAGCGCGGTCTGGTTTGGGCGTCGTGGCGATGTCGTCCGATGCCTGGCCTGCCTGTTCATGGCCGGCTGTGCCATCGTGACGGTCTTGCTCCCGATCCTGTAGCGCTCTAGGAATTACATCCTAGATGGGCCGGCACTCGTTGGAGGTCGCAATGGTTCGACGCAACAAGCCGAAGGCACTCTCGCAGGCAGAGGTGGCGGCATTCATGGCAGCCGCTGAGGCGCTGCACAAGGTCATCGTGGCGCCTTTGATATCGCCGCAATGCGACCATTACCGGACACTGCGGGATCTCAATGAGGCGCTGCTAAAGTCGGTCAAGGAAGTCACCGGCCGGGATGCCGCCTTCGTCGCTTGGAACTCGACGGGTCCTGTTGTCGGGCAACGGCGGGAACATTAGCTTCTGCTTGACGAACCTATTTGCCGTGCCGGAGTTGTATCGGAATGGCGAAGGGCATCAATATTGGCGACGAGGTCGTCATCACCGCAACTGTGCGCCGACGGGTCACAGAGGACCGGGTTAGCGTCTCGATCCCATCATACGGATTCCCGCATTCAATCGTCGACCGAACGTCGAAGATAAAGAAGGGCCAGCCGATCGAACTGGTTGGCGACGTGGTCCATATCGACGGAGACCGCGTCACGGTGAGCCTAGGTGTGCCGGTCACTGTCGATAAGGACAAGGTTAGGCTGGCAATGCCCTACAAGCCGCCAGTCGACAGGCCGACATGAAGGGCTGCGCTTGGGATTAGGGACGCTGGGTCGGGCGGTTCTTTTCGTCAGCAATCGCCTGAACGGTGGCCGTGAGCGCCGCGACGGCATTGGACAGCCCTACGATGGAATCCTGCAAGCGATCGAGCCGGTTGAGCGTTGCGCTCTGGAATTTCTCGCTCGACGTGTCGGCTTGCGTCTGCTTGGTCTCGACGGTGATAAGCCGGTCGTTGACCTTTGTGGCTTGGTCGCTCGCCGACGCCGCAGTTTTCTCGACCGATGTCACCCTGTCGTTGATGACGTCGAACTTGCTTTCCAGGTATTGGCCGCCAAGCCAGGCGACAAACCCGATGAGCGGCAGCGAGAACGCCATGGACACCCGCGCAATGGCGAGGAGCAAGACGTTATCCGCTATCTTCTGCGCGCTTGCGTTCGGCATTTCACCATCCATCAGCCCCAATGCCCTTTTCCCTGCACTGCTATTTCTTACAGAAGGCGTCGCGCTTCGCGTTCAGCGCGCGGTTGCCTTCCACGGTTTCGGCGGTATCGCCTTTTGCCGAGTATGTGGCCGGCGTCCAGATCAGGCAGACCGGATCACTTTTGGTTGTCGCGGTTGTGAGGGTCTGACTGCACGCCACCAGAAGGGCGAGCGCCAGCAGCGTCAGCAATATCCTGAATATGCTTCTCATAGGAGTCGGCCTCCTTGGCCTTTTGCTGGTCGACGCCGGCCTTCTTGGCCTTGAACAGCAGGGTTCCGATGAACGTGAGAATAGCGACGATGGCGCCGCCGATGACGGCCAGGTCGATGCTCACAGGCAAAACCCCAAGATGAGGCCCGCAACGAAGCAGGCACCGCCGACGATCCAGTAAGGCTTGGTTTGCTCTATGGCCTGTGCGAGCAGGGACTTTAGATTCTCCATGTTACTTCTCCTCTGCCGGCGGAGGCGGCGCGACCATCCCGGCCGGGCCGTCGCGGAATGCGTTGATAAGCAGCTTGGCCAGCGCAAGCGTGCCGCTGATCTGAAGGGCGAGATGGTCGGTAATGCCAAACATCGTCCAGTCGAACCCGGCGAGCGCGCCCGACGTGATGACGAAGATCAGGGTGTTCAGGAAATTGTGCAGCGCGTTGGTGTTGAGCCATTTCATTGGCAGAGCACTCCGAAGATGTTGCAGGGAAGATGCGCGAGCCAGGCAGCGGCCGAGCCGAGCGCAAGGACGACAACGGCAATGATGCCGGGTGCCTTACTCGTCGGCGCTGGCACGGGCTGGGGATCGCGTTCGACCACGGCAGGCGCCGGAGGCGCGGCAGGTGCCGGAGCGGCCGGAATAGGCACGATGGGAACTGGCGAGGCTGGCTGCGGCGCAGGCGCGGTTGGCGACCAGGGTGTGTCCTTGATCTTCTGCCACTTGGCGAAGGCTGCTTCGAGCTTCGTGTCATAGCGGTTCTTGCGGTAACCTGGCCCGTTCCAGGTTTCGGCCACGACTGCCCAGCGGTGCGCGCGCAGATCGTCGTCGACCTTCCAGGCCTTCAGAAGCTTGACGGTCGCCTCAAGGTGCTCCGCTTCGTGATTGGCGAATTCCTCGACCATCTCTTGAGGCGACGCGTAGCCTATGTCGGCATGATAGCGACCAAGGATTTGTGTCAGGCCCCAGGACGCGCTCCTCAGCGCCGCCGTCTCGTCGATCGCCATTGCCTTGATGAGGCGCGGGTAGCTGTCCGACGGGTAAGGCTTCTCGCCCCACTTCGGGTAGGCCAACCCTTGGGCTACAGCCGCGTCACGCTTCGAGCCCTTGCCCAGCATGCCGTAGAAGACGTGCGGCTCGAAAAGCATCTTCGGCCGGTTCATGTGGTCGAAGCCGGAGCCAGAGGCCTCCACATCCATAAAGGCGTGAAGCTCGTCCTCGCCGACGCCAATCTCGGAGCCGATGCGCGGAATATCGATGTCGCCCAGGCGCAGAGCTGCGCCCGCGAAATTGCGGTTCATTGAAGCCTCTTTGATTTGTGGAGGTGGATAGACGGCTAGGTTCGGCCGCGCGGTTTCTTCCCAGCGGGCGCTGGCGCCTTGTCTTCGGCGGTGAGCTGTATCTGAATCGCGTTGATCACGGGCGCCGCGACTTTGTAGGGCAGGTCGGCCAGAGCAGAGCCGATGATGTTCATCTGTTCGTCAGTGAGTTCGATCTTATGCATCGTCGTCCCTTCTTAACCAGACAGGCCGTAGGCCCGCATGTCGGTGATGATGGCCATCACGACGCCCGCGAGCTGCGGCAGTGTGACGGTGCCGGTGGCGTACGTGGTGCGCTGAATGGTGCCGGTCGGAAGCGCGATGGCTCCCTGCGCAGCCGGCGCGATGTTGAAGAAGCCAATACCGGTCGTGTTGACTTCGAACTTGTTCGCTGACGCTCCGTCCTGGACCTTGACGCCGCCAGTGCCCTTGCCTCGAACGATGATAGACGGGTTACTGTCCGTGCCAGCCGCAGCAAGGATCGGATGGCCGGTGGTCACCGCACCTTTCAGGGAGACGTAGTTCACCGCGCTGGCGACATGTCCAATCTCGGCCTGCTTATAGAAGCTCGCGCCGCCGGTGTAGAACGAGTGGACACCAGCGCCCTTGGTGCCCCACGTCATGCCGATATCGGTATCTGAACCCTTGGCCCAGACTGTCGGGGTATTGCCGGTCGTATTTCCCGATGCCTCCACGTAGTTGACGGCACTGGCAACGCCCGCCACGCGGAACGAGCGGGCCGACGCGCTGTTGCCCACGGACACGCCTCCAGTGGCGGCAGCGGCCTGCAGCCAGACCTCATCTGCGCTCGACAGAAACATGACAGGAATGGGCGAGGCCGCCGCATTCATCCACGCGATCGAGGTATTGTTCGGAAGCAGCACTGCTTGGCCGAGCGTGAAAATAGCGTCCTTCAGGTCGATGCCGCGTGCCCATGTATGAAGGCCGCCAGGGCTGGCACTCAGGATCGCAGCAGGACCGACCGTCCCCTCCGAAGACGCGAAGAAATTGGAGGCATCGCGAGCGCCGTTGTGATAGCGCGCGACGCGGCCGATAATCGCGTGCAGAGCGGTGTCGAAATGGGTGCTAGAATCGCCATCGCGGATTAGGAATTCTACGCCGCTGATGGTCCCGTGGTTCGAACCGGTATTCGTGATGGTCCCGCAGATTCCGCCAAACTCATTGTATTGACCGGCGCCGTAAGCCCCAAGTTCGCCAATTACCGTGAACGCCTGTGCGGACCCGTCGCCGGTCTTCTTGTGCGCGGAGACCACGCCCTCCCATATTGACAGGGAAAGGTCAGACGCGGCGGTGACGACCCCGTCTCCGGTTGAATTGAAGGAAAACACGACGCCGGGGATGAGTTCATTTGTACCGCCGGCAGCGATATCGCGGTGCTGAACGACGAGGGAAGCCCGCGTGCCCTGATAGTTCAGCGGCGCCGTATCGCGGATGATGCCAATGTGGGTGTCCGACCGATAGATGAAGGGGTTGGTTGGCGCCGCCGCATATAGGGCCGCGATCCTTGCGTTCTCGTTGGCTCCTGCAAAACCGTTGACGTCATAGCCAGGTGCGAAGTCAGCCCATTCAGGAGCGGTAGCGCCAGCGTTCTGACGAAAGCCCTGAAGCGCCCGGCCCTTGGCAAGGCGTCCCCACGTGCCAGCACCATTGGCATAGATCATATCCCCCTGGACAGCCGTTCCAATGCCGGCCAATGCGGTCAGATCGGCATCGAGCGGCTGCCGAGAGGCTATGCCGGCGTCGGTATAGGCTTTCACGCTCTGCTGGGTCGGAACAGCGGTGGCGCTGTTCGATGCCATGTCATCTTCATCGACGACCGAAATGGGGCCGAACGTAATGGCGACGAAGTTGATGTCACTGGTCCCGATGGTGATCGGGTTGCTGGTGCTGATTTTCCAGACGGTGTTGCTGTTGGCCGTGCCGTCGGTGACGTCAACGCGGGTTCCCTTGGTGACATCACGGTTGCTGTCGAAATCGCGAGCACGCGCCCATAGGCCAGTCGACGTGATATAGATCCCGTTTTCCCGGTCATCGGCCTGGTCTTTCACGAGGACGCGGTCATTCGCGTCTGTGATGACGCCATCGATCGTCTGTAAACCACTCAGGGCGATTGCCGCCGTGGTCGCTAGGCGGCATGGCGCCTTGTATGCTACGGTTTCGCCATAGCCTGTGATCTGATCAACCGAAGTGGTCGCCATTATTTTGGACTCCGCAGTTAAGAAGAAGATTGTCCCGGCCAAGCCGAGCTTTTGGAGCGACCCGCGATGGAGCGGGATCGGTGTCGTGATCGGGTTGCTGATTTTTGGCGGTCTGGCTTATGCCGCCGTGTCGACCTTCATCCCCGCCAAGGGCGGGTCAGCGTCAGACAAATGCTGGAATTACGGCGGTCGGTCAGACGATACCTACAACTGCTAGTTCGCGACCGCCTGTTTGATCTGGGGCTTCAGGCCGGCATCACCGAGGCCAAACCCACCTTCAATGATCCACCGCCAGTAAGGCAGCGTTGCGAATGGCGTCATGCCAATCGCGCGGTTTATGTCCGCGTCCTTTAGGTCGATGTCGCCATGTGTTGCGCGAGCGACAATGCCGAGCAATTGAGCCGTGTCGGTACCGAGCTGGAACGACGGGCCGAGCAGAGCGCCGAAGGCGTCGCGGTTCGCATATCTTGAGGCAGGCGCCCGCTGCGTGCGGTCAGGGAACGCGGCGCTGGACAAGGCATAGATGCCCGACCCGCCGAGCTTTTCCCATGTGTTGTTGACTTCGAATGCGAGTTGGAAGACGCCGGAGCGGTCAATCCCTTCCGCGATCCACCGTCCGGGGTTGTCGTTCAACTCGCGGTTCGATTCCACCTGCTTCAGGTAGAAGGTCAGCATTCCCAGCGACGACATGCCGACGAGGCCGGTGATGAACGAGCCCGGCCCCTCTTGCAGGCCACGCATCAGCACCCGTTGGTTGGACGCCAGGGCAAAGCTTTTGAATTGTAGCAGCGCCCGGCCGGTAGGCGTATGAGCGAAGAGCGGCACATCAGCGACGGACTTGGTGACGATGATGCTGTCCACGTCTTTGTTGACCGCCGCAGCGAAGGCGCGGCGCGCGCCCTCGTCCGTCCAATTGGCTATGCCGGGAATATGGACGTTGCCGTCGACCTCGCCGAACTCTCCAAACTGCTTCGCAATCCGTTCGGCCATGTGAGCATCAATGCCGAGGAAGCCCATATATTTCAATTCGGCCGGTCCGAGTTTTTCATAATCGACCGCGGCGTTTTTTAGCAGGCGGTTTTGCACCAGCACCGAGGCGATCGACTTATGCATGTCGTTCCACCAGGGCAGCAGTGTCATCCGTGAAAACAGGTTCGCGGCATTGTCGATGAAGCGCTCGAAAGGCGAGTTGTGCGCGTAGGGATCGGCCAGTTCGGCCATGGTGGCGAGACGGCTTTGTAACGACCGTTCCGTCACGGCGCCGAGAAGCTTCGCATCCTCGACCGCCAGCTTGACCGCCTTTAGGTTTGTCACCAGCGGTGCGATCCCCTCGCCCATGTAGCGGGCCATGCCGTGCACCATTGGCGGCCGGGCAGCGTCAGACAGCGACGACACGACGACACCGCCCAGCGACCGCATGAAGTTGAAGACACCGGCCATGCGCAGCACCCGCGCATAGTTGGTGTGCTGGCTCTCGACCTTGTATTGACCGCGCAGCAGATCCCGTACGCTCCCGATGTCCTCGACATCGTTCTTCTCGCTCTTCGCAAGCGCCTTGAGAGCCCTTTCGCGTGCCTTGGGCGCGATGTCCGGGTCCGCGTTGATCGCTTCGCGGAGCGTCAGGTAGTCCGCCCGCACCCGGTCTAGCTGGCTTTGAAGCGTCGGCTTGCCCGCCCCGGCGAGGCGCTTGTCCATATTGGTCAGCTCGACGTCGGCGGCCATCACGCGGGCATAGCGCCGGCCGATCAGTTCAATATCGTGCTCGAGGAAGTCTTCGATCAGGTGGTCAGGGATGTTGAAGGTGCGCTCTTTCAGCGGTCCGCGCGCCGCCACTGTCATGTCATAGGAGGGCATGCCCTGGTTGGCACGGCCGGTGAGCTGCGAGAAGATATCGTCGACGATGCCTTTGACATAGTCGGCCCGGTCCTCCGGCGATACGAAGTCAGGAATCTCCTGCTTCACCTTGGGCATCATTGGTTCGAGCCTGTCAGCCTTGGTCTTGAGACCGTCGATGCTGGCGCGCACCCGGTCCAGTTCGATCGACTTGGCGGCAAGCTCAGCCAGGATGTCGTTATTGGCCTCGCCTTCGGCTTGAAGGCGCTTGAGAGCTTCGACTCGCTTCGAAAGGGTCCGCTCCTTCAGCTTCGACTTGAACAGGTCGCGGCGGGTCGTGCCGTAGTCGACCACCAGGCCAACACGCGGCGAGGAGTTGGCAAGGTCCCTCACCGCATCGAGTTCGGCTTCCATCCTGTCTAGCTCTTCGCCGAGGGTCTTTGCTTCCGCAGCGGTGATTTTGCTTTCATTGACGATGCCGTCGGTAGCACGGTCGAAGTCTTCAATCTCTTGCTCTAGCCGCGAGATCCGCGAATCCATGCCGTAGGTGTTCTTTTCCGCTCCAGTCACCCGGGCGATGAAGTCGCGGACATCCTTCACCGTCGCGTTGGGAGCCAGCCCGACGCGGTCCAGCCATTCGGCGGCAACTTTGTCCAGATTGTCGAGCGCCGCCGCTGCTGCCTCCTCCTCCGGCGTGCGCAGCGGATTGCCACCGAGTTCCGAGCGGATCGCTTCCATTACGGCCACAGGGTTGACGTAGCCATTTCCGTCTTGCGGCAGGTTGGCAAAGACGGCGTCTTCCGACTGGACGAAGTTGTCGACGTCGCCGATGCCGCCGCTCTTCACGAACAGGCCCGGGTGCGTCTTCGGTGTCACGTCGAGAGCGCGCAACTCACTGTCGAGCTTCGAACCCACACGCACCCCACCCTTCTGCTTGACCAGGGCCAGGACCGGCGACCGTTCGGCGAAGGATTGCTTTTTATTGGCGGACCGTTCGGCCGCCCTCGCCTGCTTTACCGTGTCGACCATGGCGGCGTTCTCGTCGGCGCCGCGCAGCATCTTCACCACATCGGCCGGCGCACGCTCTTTCAACACGTCCTGCCGCGTCTGCTCCAATTGGGCGAGATTGGCCTGCTTGCGCTGGCGAATACCTTGCCGATCGGCCAAGCGGCCTTCGATGGAATCGAGACGTTCAGAGACCTTGCCGAACGCTTCGCGCTGCTTCTCCGCATCGACAATCTTGTTGCCCACCCGGATCTCGTCGGCCTTGAATTCCAACTGCGTGAGCTGGTCGTCGATCCACGGCTTGACGATCCGCTTGAAGTCCTGCTCTCTGGCATTGAGGCGCTGCGAATTCCAGAGGCGGGTAAGATACGACGTTGCCGTCTTGACGTTCACATCGGCCGGCAGAAGCCCTGCCGCAATCGCCTCATCCTTCAGCGGATCGAACAGGGTCTTGCGCCAAGATTGAGCCGCCGCCGAGACAGCGTTGTTCTCACCCACATCACCGCGCCGCATCGCCTTGCTGACAGCGATGCGAAATTCTTCCGGCGTCATGTCGAAGCCCGGCTCCTTGCGGGCCTTGACGTAGGTAGCGCGCATGTCATCCAGCGCCTTGGTCAACGCGCCGCGATCCCAATACTTGACCGCGCTTTCGACAGCGAGATTGCCTTCTCCGCGCACGTTCCGTTCCAGGTAGAAGCCTGTTTCAGCCAGATCGGCCATGATCGATCGATGCACCGCCGATGGGCTATGGGCAGCGCGCAGCAGCGGGTTAAAGCCAGCCTGCAACTGCCCCACCGACTTGGCGCCGGTCGCGATGCCATAGTCCCCGAGTACCGGCTTCTCGACGGCTTGGGCGCCCATGCCCACGGCTTCAGCGTGTGCCGCGACCTCTTCAGGCGTGGGGATATGGTCCTGAAGAGCGCGCTCGACCGAGGCAAAAGCCGCCTTCCGTTCGGCTTGGGAAAACAGTGCACCGGCCGCAGAACCGAGCATGCCGCCCAGCACCAGGCCGCCGCCTACCGCCATCGCGCTTTCGGACAGGGGCCGCGTTTGCTGCGTGGCCTGCAAAGCTATCTCGGAAGCGCCGGCCGCAAGGCCACCAGCGACCGCCGTGCGCAGTCCGGTCTGCACCACCGCCCGCCCCATGCGCAGGCCAGCAACCGCCTCGCCGCCAGGAATGAGCGACGGAAGATCAAGGCCGCCGGCCAGCATCGAAGCGCCCGTTCCCCACCAGCCAGCGGATTCGACCGTGCGCCGGTCTTCATCTTCCATGTCGATCTGAGACTTCATCGCCTCGAATGCAGGGCGATTGAAAATGGGCATGAACCGATCGGCATGGGCTTCGTACTTCGTCCCCTTGATCGAATTCCATATCTCGTCGCCAGTGATGCCGTCACGCGCGGCAATGTCGATGCCGGCCAGCTTGTTCGAGGACATCGAGCCGATGGTGTTGTCCTGCCTGAAGGCAGCGCCGAGCAACGTCGCCGTGTCGGGCGACACTTCGGTTTCCTGCTCCGGCTTGTAGTCGACGGCGCCGAACGTGCCGAGGGCCGGCCGGTCTTCTGGATATTGCAGGATCGGCATCAGAACTTGCCTCCCGAACCTACACCGAACCCGGAGCGCTGGCTTCCGTCATAAGTCTTGGTGCCGGGCGGAGGTTCGGCCGGGGGCTGGTCCTGCTGCTCGCCTTGAGAGCGAAGCATATCCGACCGGACCCGGCCGGCGCCGATGGTCGCTTCCGAGCCAAGCGCCTTGATGAAATCCTGCGTATTCGTATCTTCATTGATCGCCTTGGCCTTTGCAACGGCAGCCCGGTCGATATCGTTGGCCGCGTCGTCGATGCTGTGCCGCGTCAGGAAGCGTTTCTTGGCGTCTTCCGAGCTTTTGGCAACGCCCGTGCTCAGCGACTGCGGATCGATGCCCCACGACCCGGAAAACACCTCATCGAACTTGGTCTGCCCACCTTCGGCGTAGGTATAGAACAGGCGATAGCGCGGAGGCCGCTTCATCTCGATATCGGCCCGCGTCGTGGCGCTGGGAAGGATGGCGATGTTGTCGACCTTGCGTCCGTCGTGAAGCCCGGCGACGTACTCTTGCGCCGTCTTCATGGCATCGGTGCGCAGATAGTCATACTTGCCGTCGATCGGCGGGTAATGCAGCTCTGGCGGCAGGCGCATCAGGTTCGGTGAACCGGATATGTTGCTGACATTCCAGCGGGTTTTCATTTCAGCCAAGGCTTGCGCTTTGGCCGCGCCTTCGTCGCCACCAGTCGCGTAGAACTTCTCTTCGGCGATTTCCTTGTATTCGGCCATGAGCGCGCTGCTCTGAAGCGATATGACGCCTGCCGCAGGCGCGGAGGAGAAGAGCCCCGGGTCAAACTCATTGGTGACATCGGCCACGGAAAGCGTCTTGGTGAACGCTTCGAGCTTCGGCTTCAGCACCTCACGGTTGACCTTCTGCGCCGGATCGTCTTGCGAAAGGATGCGCTGCGAAGCCTCCTCGCCCGACATGCCCCGGTCGTTCACGAAATGCCGGAAGGAAGCGAGCTTGTCGCGAATGTCGGCCGCGCCCTCGACGGCGCCGAACGACACTGGCGCGACGGTCTGCAAGGCATCGGCTTGCGACATGGCCGCAGCGAAGATAGCCGGGTCCTTCGACGCCGCGCCCTGCCTCACCTGTGCCTGTAGCGTGTCGGGAATGTAGCCGGTTGCCTTGACGAACCCTTGGGTAACAACCGGCTGCTGCTCTTGCGGCGTGACCTTCATCATCTGGTCGTAGGCCTTGTTGGCAGTCGACTTCTGATCGCCGTCGAAGCTGTTGACCGAGGCGGCCGGGCTTCCCGCCAGGATAGCCGACACCAGCGCGCCGACGCCGCCGTCTTCCTTCTGCTTGGAACGGAATGCCTTCAACTGCTTGGTGATGTCGCCATCGTCGAGCACCGGGTCACTGAGGATCTGATCCTCACTGACAATCTTGCCGGTTTCGATGTTGAGGCCCATGGCGTCGTCATAGGCCTTGTATTCGGCCTGCTGCCGGACGCGCGCGGCGGTCGCTTCGGTCTGTATATCCTTCAGCGCGGACTTCGCCACCGTGTCGCGCGTGACGTAGTCCATGTCGGCGAAACGAGGGTCGACCTTGTAGCCGGCGCCGCCACGCTGGCCGAGAGGGACCGACTTGCCGGCAAGGTGCGCAGCGATGACTTCCCGTGCCCAATTCGGCACGCTGTCCGAGTGATGCGATGCGCCCCAGGCGCGCCGCGACCCGATATCGAGATGCAGAGAATTGGCGTAGACGCCGATGCCGGTGAAGCCCATCGAAGACGCCGTCTGGATGAGCCGGACGCGCTCGTCGGTCGAAAGCTTGCTGACATCAAGGTCCAGCGCGTTGCCGTGCATGTGTTCGGACTTGCGAGCGCCGCCGGCGCGAGCATTGCGCTCCGGGTCGCGGTAGCCGGAGACGATCGGCACCGAGGCGCCAAACGCGTTCTGCACCTGCTTGAAGCGGTTCATCACGACGCTGTTGACGCCGGCAACGTCAGCGCTGCCCACACGGCCGGCCTGGTTGCCGATGATGACCGGCTGGTCTTTCCCGCCGTACTGCCTCGCCTGCGCATTGTGGAGGTCTTGAGCGTACGCGGTCGCGTCGTCGGCGTTGTCGAACTTGCCGAGGAACTGGCCTTTCTCGCCCCAATATTTGATGGCCTCTTCATTCGACATGACCTTGCCCTCGTCGGACACGGTCGGGATCAGCACCTCTTGGCCGGCGTCGTTTTCATAGGACATTGACCGGACAGTCGAGATTGAGCCGTCGGCGTTCTTGACCACGGGACGGGAATTCAGGTCGATGTTGCCAGGCACGACCAGGCCGCGCGGAGTGGATTGCGCTGCGCCGTCGGCGCCGGGCTTCGTGCGCGCCAGCACCTTCTTGTAGTAATCGGCCGATTCCTGTGGGATGACAGCATCGTTGCGACCACTGGCAAGCCACTTGTCAGCCCGATCTGCCCCGCCGTTATAGGCTATGAGCGCGGCTTCCGTGTCGCCGTCGTACCGAGCCAGCATCTTGTTGAAATAGTAGGTGCCATATTTCTCGGAGACAGCAGGGTCCTTGAGGTATTCTTCCTGTGCCTCTGGCGTCTTCGGGAAGTTAGGGTCTTGCAGATCGGCGGCAATCTCGACAGCAGTGTCCGGCATCACCTGCATTTCGCCGATAGCGCCCTTGTTGGACACCGCCGAAGGGTCTCGGTTACTTTCGACACCCTTCATGGCGTTGATGATGTCATCCTGCCCAGGAGCCTCGCCGAGAGCCCGCAGCCGATCGGCCGGCTTCATGCCGTTCAGCGCGGCCATCTGTGCCTTGGCCTTCCAGCCACGGCGCAGCGCGTCCTTCTCGATCGGATTGACGTCGTCGTCAGGGATCGAGTCGATGTAGTTGTTGCCCTCGAAGACAGCGTCATCGAACTTCGACGGGTCGCTGTAGAGGCGGCTTTCAATAGCCGTCAGGCCTTCGTCGACGTTGGTCTTGTAGTAGGCCTTGCGCTGCTTGCGCTCGAAGTCAGCCGCGCCGCCCTCGCCGTTGACGAGGTTTTCTTCTGTATTGAAAAGCTTCTGGTCATAGACCGGCTTCAGCGCGGCCGGCACCGTCGACATGAAGGCCTTGGCCGCGTCCTTGTATGAGCCTTGGAACTGCTCCTTGAAACCGAACGCGCCCGGCTCTGCCTTGTCGCCGGCAGCCGTAAGCTCTTGCGCCTGCTGCGACTTGAATTGCAGGTAGCGGCTTTCGGTCGAAAAGAGTTCCGCCTTGTCGACGTTCTCCTTGGCCTGCGTCTCGCGAATCTTCAGGTTGCTCGCCATCGACTGCATGCCGGCGCCGAGCTGCGCCACGCCGCGACCGATGGCCGAGGTGTCATAGGTCGCGATTGGCCGCCCCGACCGCCCGCTGACAGGCGCGCTAAGGTCTTCGGCACCAGGAAGCTTCAGAGCCATCAGTAATAGATCCCCGAGCTAGGCGCGGCATAAGTCGGCTGCTTCCAGTCCTTCGCGAAGGAACCGATGCCATCCATCAGCGTACCGGCCGCGCCGAAATAGGAGGCGGTTTGCGCGGCCTTGCCTTCAAGGCGAGCCGACACCGCTTGAGCGCGCCTGCCCTTCGCACGCTCCTCGCCGCCGTACTGGATCATTCCTTCATTGAGAGTGCCTTGGGTGATGACGTCGCCGGCCAGGTCCTGCACCGTCTCATCGAGCGCGCCGAGGCCAGAGGCGCCCGCTACGGCCTGCTGGCGTGACAGAACGAAATCCTTCTCCTTCTTCGCCCGCTCGGCCTCGCGTTGCGCCGCAGCCCTCTCTTCCTTGGCCTGCTGTTCAAGCTGCGCCGCCTGATACTCGGAAGCGCTCTTCTGCGCCACGCCGGCCGCGAGCGTACCTGCAGCAGACGCCGCCGTGCCGACTAGGCCGAGGATAGTACTTAGTCCGAAATCTGCCATGTCCACACGTCCCCGTCCTCAGGCTTGAAACCAAGCCGGGTGAGCCATTTTGGCGAGGTCTTTTCGTCACGGTCGCAGAGCGCAACGATGCGCTTATGACGAGCCTTGGCCTCTTCCATGATTGCGAGAGCCGTCCGATGGATTGAGTGCCGGAAAGGCCGCGCTTCATCCTTCAGCGAGCAGAAGGCGACGACGTTGCCGCCCGAGTACATGAGGCCGGCGACCGCCACGAGTTGCCCATCCACCAAGCCGGCGATCCCGCGCACCGTCGGCCCGTTGCCCTTGTCGCCGTACCACTCGACCAGATGCTCCCGCGTCAGCGGAACGACTTGGTGAGCCATCAGATTTTGTCGTTCGTCTCGACTGCCACCACGGCGGCATTGAGCACGCAGGGCTTCGGTGCAGTTGCGCGGATGCAGAGCCGGCTGTCCGGCTTCCACTCGCCAGGAAAGGACGTCGCCGGCTCTTCGTATTCGGTGAAGATTTCATCAGTGCCGACAGGCCGCCCCTGATAGAGGCGCGGCAGCTTGTCCATGTTGGTGAAGTCGCGGCCGACCTCGACCCCGTCGTTGTGGACACGGCCCATGATCAGGCCGACGTAGTTGACCCTCTTGATTTGACTCAGAGCCGTGCCAGCAGAGGCTGCATAGGCCAGCTTGGTCGACTTGTAGAGCGCGGTGTAAGGCAGGCCCACCATGATATCCGTAGCCGTCACGGCGGCGCTGAGAGTGATGGCGCCGGCCGCTACCGTGTAGGTGCCGAGATACTTCCCGCCGCCCCAGGCTACGACGCTAAGGCCGTTCAGATGCGAAAGGCCGGTGACGCTCGTCCCGGTGACCGACGACACCACAACGAAGGCGTCGGCCTGCTTGTTGGTACTGCCACCGATACACTCTGATTCCATCGCCATCTTTTCCAGATAGCGAACCGTCGCCGCGCTGACCGTGCGCTTGACGCGATAATAGACCTTGTCCTCGTCCTCGCCCGGCAGCACCGATACCCCTTCGATGAAACCCGAGCCGCCCACTGTGAGCCTCGACCAGCAAGTCACGTCTTCGGAAGGCTCGTAGGTGAGCAGCACGACCGTCCCGTCATCGAGCCAGACATGCGCCCGCGTGTCCGGCTGGCGCTGGATTGCAATGCCCTTCACGTTGGCCGAGCCAGTGAGATCCGGGCAAAGGAGCGTCAAATCGCGAGGAGAATACTCGTAGGTGTTCGGGTCGAAGATGAGCTCGAAAAGCCGCTTGCCGGACCGCTGGACGAAGATGCCGCGACCATCGATTTTCACGGCAGACACACCTTGCCGGGAGCCTTGCGTCGACGGCGCGCCGGCCTGTGCATTCTGTGGCGTCAGCGGCTCGTCGAACGAACTGGACTTGATCGAGAACTCTGCGCCAGGCGTGCCGATGATCGGCCGGCTGAGCGACAGCATGAAGTTGATGGCATCGACCGGGCCAGACCCCAGGGTTCGGTTGATGGGTGCCGCGTCGCCTTCGAAGTCAGGGTCGAAATTCTCATAGTCATCCGACACCGAGAAGATGAAGCGCGACTTGCCCGCCCAGCCCAGGCGCCCCTTGTCGAAGGCGACAGCACCAGGCCAGCCTTGGCGATCCGACCAGATGCCTTCCTGCCAGTTGTCGGTGTACTGCGTGGTGTTAAAGCGGTCGAGCACCTCGATATCGACCTGCGTAGACGACGTGTATCCAATGACGCGACACACGCCATAGCCGCTGCCGCCGTCGTAGCTGACCGTTACGGTTGCCGTACCTGATGTGTATTCACCCGGCTTGAAGCCAAGCTTATAATAGATGATGGCGTTGGCGTCCGTATCGGAATTGCCGGCTGTTACGTTCCCGGTGATATCGGTAGCAGATGTCCCGCTATCCCTACGGAAATCCGTATACCCCTGGTCGGCTCCATCCCATGAACGCCGCCACCTGAGCGTGCCAGACCACGTGCCCGAGACTGTGTAGTTCCAATTGCGGTCATTGCCGACGCCAGTCACACGAATCGGAACTGTATAGGCTCCTTCGGCACCGAGCAGATAGGTTTGGGCAACGCTTTCATTGAACAGCCGGAACAGCGCACCGACGTGCTGTTGCTTGAAGAAGGGCAAATCAGAAGTCAGCGTTGTGTTGCCAGCCGTCGAGCCGACCTTCAGTTTTACCTTTGCAGTCCGCCCGCTATAGAACGGGCCATTGATCGGGGCGTAGAGCACGATCGACCAGCTATCACCCGAGCCGCGGCGTTCGATGCGCCTCTGCTGGAAACCATCACAGGCCAGGAAGACGACGTCCGCCGACTGGTCCCACCGCACATACGGCAAATCCGCAGCGGTGTAGGGGATGTCCAATTCCATCGTGCCGGCCGCAGCAATGGCGCAGGAGGCCACTATCTTGTCGATATCCAGATCACTCTGGAATTGGACGTAGAAGTCGCCGGTCGGGGTGAAGGCCAGGCTATGCGATCCGGTGCGCAACGTGGTTTCGGAGATGTATTCATCGCCGCCGGAGGTAGAGCCGCAGCGGAACACCACAGGCCCACGTGTCACAGCGATGCTCAGAGCATGCTCGACGCCGATGTTGCCGCCGGAGACCGTGACTTGACGCCGGCAGAGGGCCAGACCGCCTACGTTCGTCGCATCGAGCACCAGGCCGGAGCCGCCGAACGTCAGCGCGCCGCCGTTCGTCGACCCATCGGTCCAGCCCGTCGAAGTGGCAAAGTTGCTGTTGGAAATGGTCGTGGTGACGGCCGGGCGGGAGATCAGTACATCGTTGATGCGAACCCGCATCTTGCCGTCGGCGAACTCGATCAGCGCCGTGTCGGTGGTCGACGCCACAAACGGGATGTCGATTCCGAAAGCGTTGTTGCGGCTTGTGCCAAGATAGCCAAAGCCCGGCCGCAGGAACATGGCGCCGGCCGTCTTCGGCAGCCAGTTTTCCATCACCTCCGCCGACAAGCGGATGCGATCCACATCAATGCGGGTGAGCGCAGAGGTGGATACCAGCCCCCGATTGAAGGCCAGCAGAGGCGCATTGGTTTTCGCCATCAGCGAAGCCCGTCAGGCCGGCGACGGGACGACGTACCACGGCTTTGCACAAGCCGACCAGCAGGCGGGTAGCGCATCACCGCCTCGTTCATGGCATCGGTGTTCGAGGCCTTGTACTTGGCTTTGTCTCGCGCCTTTTCCAGCTTGTCCTTGCGGTCGGACGAGCCTGTCACCTCTTCGCAGATTTGGAAGGCAAGGCTGGTCTCGACGAAGTCGACGAAGCTTTGCGGCCAGTTGCCGAGATCCAGGCCGTAGTCTTGGTCATTCGAGACGTAGCGCAGGTAGATGGTGGAGATGTCGGCCAGGATGAAAGTAGCGCGGTCGTCATAGTCCAGCAGCGGGCATCGGCCGTAGGCGTCGCTGGTCACGCCAGCGGTCCGCAGCCAGTCGTCCGGCTTGTCGAAAACGTACTGGTAGCCGTAGTTGGTGCCGGCCGACGGCGTGGCTTCCATCTGCACGAAGCGCATAGCGAAGTTCCAGAAAGCCCCTTCAAGACTTGCCTTCACCGTCTTCGCGTACTCGGCATCGAGCGCGCGCCGAGCCTTGCCCTCGTCGGACAAGTCGGAGAGGCGCGGCTGACCCAGCTTGATCAGCGCGCCGTTGTAGAGGGAAAGCTGATCCGTCATCGGGTCAGGCCGCCGCCTTCAGGTTTTCCGCCATCCAGGCACCGCCGTCTTCCTTGCTGGTAAGGCCAGCCTTGAGGACGAGCTTGTCCTTGATGCGAACCACCTGCCATTGAGCATTCGGGCCGCCCCACCGGACTTCATGGTCTGCCTGCTTCGCGACTTCGGCCGCGTTGCCAAGCTTCACCGGGCCGACTACGTAGGCCACGCGCGCGCCGCCATAGCCGGCCTTGCCGACCTCGATGACCGTGACTGTGCCGAACCACGAACGATCGAACGCCATAACCTCGACCATGTCGTCCAGGCGCATCTGCTTGGCGACGTGGACCCACCACTCAGGCGACAGAAGGTCGTCCGGCTTGTCCCCCGCCGCCAGTTGGACGCGGTAGATGTTGCGCTTGCTTTCGGCCTGCATGAGGCCGTTGACGTTGAGAGGCATCTTCATTCCTTTCGGGTCAGGCGTACATGATCGTCAGAGCAAGAACATCGCCCACGGCTATGGCGGTCGTGTCGGCGTCCGTGGCAAGGGCAGTGATCGCCCACGCAATGCCGGTGCTGAAGTAGAACCCTTCACCGAAATCGAAGTTGAAGGGTTGAGAAGCTATCAGGGGGAGCACGATCACCGGAGTGTCGGTGCCGACCGTAGGAGCCGACGCCTTGTTGTAAAGCTTGAGAAAGCAGTTCGCAGCGGTGGCTTTCAGCCCTGTGATCTTCTTCAAATCGCCCGCCGACGCTTTTGCGGAGGTGGCATTCGTCGTGGCGGCCGATGACATAAGGCGAGAGACGGCGTTGGCCTTGCGCCAGCGATCCCACGATGTGCCGTTGAACTGATAGCCGTAACCAATCGTGGTGAGTTTGTTCAACGTGCCAGTGACAGCAATCGCATCGGCGTTATTCACGCCGGCGATGAGGGCAACGTTACTGGCGTACAAGGTGGTCGCGACTTGGTGAGTGGCGTCGATCGGGTTGCCAAGAGCGTCAACAAGGAGGACGGGCTTGACTTTGGTCGCGCCAGGATCGCCGACGACAACGGGAAGAATTTCGGCCATCGCCGTATCCTTTCGATGAAAGAGGAAAGGGCAGGAGCCGAAGCCCCTGCCCGTCGACGCCTTAGTCGGTGTCGGTGGTGCCGACCGCCAGGCCGTCAGTCAGGTCGACGCCGGAGGACGTGGCCGAGTTGACGGTGTGGATGGTCGTGGCGTTCGAGCTGTCAGTGTCGGTGACAAAGACAATGTCGTTCGCACGCATGCCGAGCTGCCAGCCGTTCGTGAAGTAGCCCGAGACGCGGACCAGCGTGGCCGCGTCGACGGATTCGTACTTCCAGATACGGAAGCCAGCGATGCCCTGAGTGATCAGGACCGGAGGGTTCGAGGTGCTATAGGCCATGGTGTCAGCCCTCCTTAGACGCCGACGATGGCAGAGCCATCATGGTTCATGACGACAACGCCGCTGTTCTGCAGCAGCTTCGAGCCCATGAAGGCGGAGGCGCGAGCCCAGGAGTAACCCTGCTCTTCGTCATAGCCGACAAGGGATTCGAGGTTTTCCGTATCGGCAGCGTGGCCGATGGCGGAGCGGTGGTAGAGAAAGCACTTTTCAGCATTCGTACCGACGCCCGGGAGGTCCGGGTGCATCAGCCAGTTGACGCCTGCCCAGCGCAGAACTCGCTTGAGCGGGCCACCCGAGAGCGGCTTCATGTCGACGTAGTCGTGTGACGTGAAGGTCGCGTCGCGCAGCATGTACGCATAGAACGCGGGAGTGATGAGCCCCCACATATTGTCGATTTCCTGAATCGGAACCTTGGCCAGGCCGAGGATGCCGATGGACTTCGTGACCAGAGCCAGCGAAGCGGTTGCAGCGGCGCCGGTATCGACCGTGCCGTTTGCAAGCTCAGTGATGATGTCCGCGTCAACCTTGCGGTTCATCACCTTGAGCGAGGTGTCCTGCATGATCTTCTTCTGATCGCCCTGCGACGCGAAGATGTTGAAGTCCGTCTTGCGGACCAGATCGTGCCATTCCACCAGCGTTGCGGTGTTCTGTGTCAGGTTGTCGCCGCGTGCGGTGATGAGACCGTTGACGCCGCGAGTGCGAGCTTCCGCGCTGCCACTGTCGGCCACGAGGAAGATGGCTTCGTTGCCCTTGCGCACGAACTCAGTCGTGACCGACATGCGCAGCGGGCTATCACCGGATTCGAAACCGGCGATGTATTCCTGTCGGTACTGTTTCTGGAATGCCGTATCGGCCATGGTCCAGATTCCTTCTGTTGAGGGATCGGGAGCCGTAGGCAGGTTGTCCGCAGGCCAGTGTCGCGGGTTGCCCGGGGTTAACCGGAGCCGCTAACCGCCCTTCGGCGCTGACGACGTGCTTGTTTGGGTAGAGCCGCGAAGACGGAGCCGCGAAGCGGGTTGGCCGTCTGTTGCGGGATGTCAGGCCTTGAGCTTGTCGCGGGCCGTGATGAGTTGCCGGTAGCGCGATTGCGCCGCCGTGTCTTTGAACCAGGCGTTGCGGTCGTCTTTCATCCGCTTTTCCAGGGTCGCGATTTCTGCATGCAGGGCTTCGACCGAGGAGCCGCCAGCCGGAACGATGGTTGCCATCGGGTTTTCAGCGACGGCCTTGTTGACGAAGAAGCGCAGAATGTCGGGGTGATTGCCGATTTTTTTGCCGTCGGCCATCCGACCGCCCATCAGGTTGTCGAACAGCTCCGCATTGACGCTCTCGAAATAGGGCCGCATCGCAGCGAAGTTGCCGGCATAGTCGCCGCCCCATTCCTTCTTCAACTCGGCTTCGGTCGTCTTCTTGAAGTCCTGGTCGCGGGTCGCCTGCTGGAACTGCTGTTCCTCTTGCAGCGCGTAGTACTCGTCGACCATTTCGGCCATGTCGGCGGGAGCGATGCCTTTCTTGATCGCGCGCTCCGCGAAGGCGGCAACAACCGGCTTGTCATCGTCGCCGATCACCCGCTTGTCGGGCAGGACGATGGCCTTGACGAAGTCGTCGACGCCATCGGGGATGTTGTTCTCCTTCCGGTACGCCTTCCAGTCTTCGTCGGTCGCCTTCTCGCCGGGTTTACCCTTGGGTTTGATGCCTTCCGATATCTTGCGCTGTGCCGCCTCCTGGGCTTCGAGCAGAGCATCAGGCGAGGCGAACCGGCCGAGACGCTCGAGGCGCTTGGTATCGCCCTTCGCCAGCTTCTCCCGCCAATCCTTGCCCCATGTGCCATCTTCGTCTGCCGCAGGCGCAGGAGCGGGCTTTGCAGCGGGCGCAGGAGCCGCAGGGGCTGGCGTCGGTGATGGGATTGGCGCGGGCGCCGGAGCCGGCGTTGCGGTGGCAAGAGGTGGAGTAACCGCAGCGGGGTTTTCGGCCGGAGCCGCGCCCGCCAGAGTATCATCCGACATCAGTCGTTCCTTTCTGTTTCGTCAGCAAATGGATTGGCGTGTTGACCAGCTTCAGGATCTGGTTTCCGACGTTGCGCCGGCCGGTGAGGTGATGGCCGACGTCTGGCTGTCCCGGGACGAAGACTTCGTCGTAGGTCATCGCCGCCTTGTGCACGATCCAGGCGAGCGCCCGCTTCTGCTGCCCTTCCGAGGCATTGCCGGCAGCCACCGCCTTGATGGCTTCGACATCGAGGTCATCATATGCGGCCGGCGCCATCGGATTGACCCGTGCGCCGCTGCTGCGAGGCGAATGCTGGGTCATGCAGCCGTCTGTAGAGCCTTGACCATCGGAGCAGCCCGGCCAGCGGCTTCAGCGGCACCGCCAACGGTTTCCGCCACGCTTTGAGCATTCGCCGCCGCAGCCATCTTCTCGACTTCAGCGGCGACCATCTTGTCATCATTGATCCACTCCTCAGGCCAGCCGGCGCGGCGCAGAAGGTCTTTTGCTATCGCCATCGCATTCGGCAGCTTGGAAACCGTCGGATCGAGCGCAGCCGCTTCCTTCACGACGCCCAGACCTTCGATGAGCTTCTGCTGCATGCCCTCGTCTTCAAGGTCTTTGATCGGCGACTTGAAGGTGAACTCGACGCCAGAGCCCTTGAGCGAATCCGGTATGTCGCTGGCAGGGAAAGCGCCCAGCGAGCGCATCACCTTGAACGTCTCGGAGCAGAGCGGTTCGGAGTATTCGACCTCCACCGGCTCGAACATCGGAATGTGAGCCCGCATCTGTTGCTCGACCACCTTGCGGATCTGGTAGGCCGTCATGCCCGAGGTATCCGGGATAGCAACCTTGTCGGTCATCATGCCCATGCGGATCGTCATATCGAGACGGTCCGACATGCTCTGGCCGGCAGGCAGGCCGCTATAGTCCATCGGCAGGGGCCGCAGCGCGTCGCCAAGCCGCTCGTCATACTCCCGATCGAGCCAGGTGATGCCGCCAGCGCCGAGGCCGATATCCGATCGTACAACGTCCATGGTCGCTATCATCGGCGGGTCGATCGCCTTCTCGCCGGCTTCGAGCAGGATGCGCTCTATGGCCTGTTGCGTGCGGCTGTCCGGCAGGATGATGCTGGTGAAAACCGAGCGGGCATACTGCGAACCCGACACCGTCGGCCCACGAGGGATGACATAGCCACGGAAGGTGCGGCCGATGTTTTCGAGGACTTCGCCCTCACACTCAGGCAGCACCCACAGCGAAACGAATTCATGCTCAGCCCGGAGCGGGATGCCGGTATCGTAGACACCGGCCGGGACCACCACGTGTCGGGCCGATATCTTCTTGTACGGGTCCTTTTCCGCATCCCTCGTCAGCGCGGCCGGCACCTTGCCGGGGAATAGCTGCATGAGCTGCGTGATTGTCGGCTTGCAGTTGCGGTGCACGTCAGACACAGAGCCGGCATAGTCTTCCGACCAGGCGCAGTCCCGAAGATGCCAGTTGCGATAGAACACGGCGCGCCTGTCAGTCGTCGGCGCTACCTCGATCACCGCTTGCCCGAAAGTCAGATGGTCATGGTCCCCGGCCTCAGTCGCCCGCGTGAACCCGGCGCCGTTCCGATACATGACCGCCCGCTGCATGGTCGTGGCATATTCCAGCCAGGAGCGGGCATCAGGCAGCTTGTTGCGCGCATCATCGAGGGATTTCACCTCGAAGAAGTCAGCCGGCCGCAGCATGGTCCTATAAAGGTCCGCCATGTCGCGGCGATAGATTGCCGCCCGGGACGAGAACGACCCAGCAGCATAGTCCGAGCCGATGTTAAGCGGGCCGGTGAAGTCCGCCCTCTCGTAGTAGAAATGCTCCGCCAGTTCCTGCCAATGCGGCAGGATCGGCGTCTTCTCGGTGAAGAGCCGATTACCGTTATCGACGATGGTCTGGACGGCGGGCGAGGTCTGCATTTACGCCCCGAGCTTGCCGGTAGAGCCGGTGAGATTGTCGGACATGATGGTGCTGTCTCGGCCTCCACGGGCGCGCATCTCGGCCATCTGCCGGCGCTTCTCAGCCAGGACAGCAGGGTCCTGCGCATCGGGCATGCGGGTCACCGGTTCAACTGCCGGCGTCTTGGGCTTGAAGAGGTTTGCCATGGTCTTGGTCCTTCAGTTGTTCAGTTCGTAAGCCAGCGCCCCAGCATCGAGCTGGCGGCCCTTGAGCCCGTACAGCAGCGATATCCTGCCGGCGCTGCGTTCAGCCCGGAGCAGGCCGAACTTGGCTTCACCGAATGCCGCAGCAGCAGCGGCGAGCGTGGCTTCAGCGGCCTTGACCGTGACGATGCCCCGGCTCTCGCCCTTCTTCGGCTTCGGAATGGTGATGCTGTCTTCGAACGTCATCGTCTGCGTCCCTTCTGTTGCGCATAGCCGACCTTGACTTGCGGCAGTCGACCACCGAGCGCGGCTTCATGCATCTTGCGGATTGCCTGCTTCTCACCTTCCGCCCAGCACATGATGGTTGCGTCGCCATCGTCAGGCGATCGACCTATGCGCTTGCGAAGCTCTTCCTTCGATTCGATCTGGATGTTGCCGGCGCCGACCGGCTTCCAGCGATAGGCCACCAGATCGGCAACCAGCATCGGGTCAGGAGGCAATGCGATGGACGAGCCGCCTTCCTGTCCGGGGTCCAGAGCTTCACGGAAGCGCCAGATGGTTTCAGCCCGCTTGTTGAGGAAGCCCAGCGCCTTATCCACCGTCCGCGCCGTCGAGGCGTGCGAACCGTTGAAGCCGGCGACCGAGACGCCATTGTCCGAGAGGAACCGCTTGGCATCGCCACCGTAGCCGCCACCCAGATCGACCACGACCACGGCGCCATCCCGACGGATCTTGAACACTTCGGCGCCGATGCTTGGCCCATCCGGCGTGTCGATGCCCTTCTTGCGCACCAGTTCGGCGAACCATGTCCCGTATCGAGAGGCGAAGGACGACTTGTCGGGACCGCCTTGCGCCACGTCGACGGCCACCGCCGTCATCTTCAGACCCTTGAACCCGTCCGACTTCCATCGCGCTTGCGCCTGCCTGATCCAGTCAGCAGGGATCACCTGCCAGAGGTCATCCTGCTGTCCGACATCGAACCGGCCTTCACGAAGCATCGTTCGCAGCGGCTCCGGCATTGCCTCGATGGTGGCGGCATAGCCGGTTTCGGCCAGGTCCGGGTTGTCTTCCAGCGATGAAGGGATGAAGCTTCGAGACCGGGGCCGCTCACCTTTCGGCCCCACATAGTCGGCGTCGACTTCAGTGTCCTCACCTTCGATGGTCGTATACCAGCGCAGTTCGCCAGGCTTGGCCGGATTGGGGTGTGTCGGGTCCAGCCACGCGCCCCAGCGGCGGATTACCCATTGGCCTTCAGCCGTCGACGGCGGGTTGCCTGTAGCCAGGACGCGGCAGCGCTGGTTCGGATCAGCGGAGCGATTCCAGCCGCAGACATAGACATACTGGGTCTCGGTGAACTGGGTTATCTCGTCGAAGGCTTTCAGGTCGTGGGCAATGCCCTGATAGTCTTCCTTGTTGCCCTCATGCTCGCAGTGCCCGAGGTCGATGACGCCGTGTGCATGCGCCCAGGTGCCGGCCTGTTCGTTGAACCCCTGCCTTGTGCCGAGCAGAGCCTGTAGCTCACGCTTGATGCCCTTGAGGTTCTTGCCGATGCGACGAAGCACCAGTGAGTTCTGGTGTTCGTTCAGCGCCAGCAGGCAGATCAGGTAGGTTTTGCCGCCGCCGGCAGAGCCCCCATAGAACAGCTCATCCGCCTGGCTGAAATACGCTTCAGTCTGTGCGCCAGGATTGGGCAGCGCCACCTTGTTGCCGCGAACCGCCCTCGCCTTGTCGAGCACATCCTTCTGTTGCTCCGGAGGCAGAGCCTGATAGGCGCGCAGGATGTCGTCGAGCGTTTGCGCGACTGTCACTTACCGGCCTTCTCATCGATGCTGCGAAGCCCCGCGCCGAGCGCGAAGGCTATCTCGCGAGCCACATCACGCGGCGATGGAGCGTCGAGCGGCGACCCATCCGGGTTCTCATGCGCGACACGTTCGCGGAATGCCTGCACACCGACATGCTTGCCGATCAGTTCGATACGCTTGATGCGTTCCGAGAGCTTCAGCTTGCGGACGACGCCGACGCGTTCCTTCTTGCCGTCGACCGTCTCGAACTCCTCGACCACGTCGATGCCGGCCACAAGGCCTTTGCGCCAGACCGCCGGCCATTCCTTCACCTGCTTCAGATGCCCGTTGTCGTCGTATAGGTCGGCGACGTCGGCCTCTGCCTCATCAGCCAGGCGCGATAGCACCCAGTCGGCATCAATCTTCGTGCGTTCCGAGCGCGCCTTCTGTGCCGCAGAGAGAGCCGCCTGCACCTCAACATGCTTCAACAGGCGCTGGCCCTGCGAATATGCGGTCTTCTCGCTGTAGCCGGCACGGATGGCGGCTTGTGTGGCGTTCAGGTCGATCAGGTATTCGTCGACGAAGCGCGCCTGCTGGTCGTTCAGGTCCGGCATAGCCTCTCGCGTTACAGTGTAACGTTACTGCATCGTCACGTGACGTTACGGATTTCTGCGGATAGGTTGCCCTCTCTACAGAGGGAGACTCATCTTGGAAGATTTCATCAAGCAGATCGAAGCGGCTCTAAACGCCATCATCGCCGAGCAGCGTGCTCATCAATTGGTACTACTTGGTCTCATCGGACAAATAGCTGGGGAAGCCAACGATTGGCGCGAACGCCTTCGCGTCATGCGGGAGGTTGCCGAGCGCGGGATCAAGGGCTTTGAGATCACAACGGGCGATGAAGCCTCCAAAGCCGAACTCCGTAAAGACATGGCGGCTCACATTACCCAACTTTACGATGAGGTCGGCCGCTCGCTTTCACAATGGGAAGCGTCAGGGCGCCCGAACCCTTACCCGAAAGCTTGATCAGCACATTCACATCCTTGGGGACCACGATTCCCTCCTCGGCCCTTGATCTGTCACGTGACGGTGGCGTAGCTGTCACGTGACAAACGTTGGCTACCATTTGCAAACGTTGGTGTTGGATATCCGGCGCCTTCGCTTCCCGACTTCATGAGGCGCCCGCGCGCCAGCCCCCATCGGTTCTTCTCAGGATCGAGCGAAAGGCTTTGGCCGCATAGCCGGTATCGACGGTGGAAAACGGGGGCTCAAAGGAGGTATTTCAAGGCGCACGTCTTTCGCATACGGGTGGCGAGGACCCGTACCGTTCCGGCTGGCGGCTCAGGTGGCCCCGCGCTGCGAACGTGTCGCCTGATTTGTTACGGCCCCGAAATTAGCCTTTTCTGCCAAGGTTTTCAAGTGGCACCGTCGTTTCGACCTGCCGCCCGAAGATCGAGACCAAGATGCTGGCGGCTTTCCCGTTGCGGACAGTCTCGACGACGCTTTCCAGACCGGCCAGAGGCCCTTCCAGAACCTTGACCGGCAGACCCGCCTTCACGACCGCGCCATGGACGCGCAACATGTCGAAGTCGCCGGCAACTTGCCGCGCGCGGATCTCTTCGATGACCGACGGCGCCAGGCCGATCGGCTCGCCGCCGACGCTGCGCAGGATGGCCTGCACCGCCTTGCACCGCGTGAGCTTGTACCAGTCGATGGTATCGGCGCGGAGGAACAGATAGCCGCGCAGCAACGGCCACTCGCGGATTATCCACTTCTTGTTGCGATGATGCTTGAACTCGTACCGGTAGGTTGGGCAGTAGGCTGTCATCCCGCGCTTGGTCATCTCTTCTTCGGCCACGCGTTCCATCTGCGGCTTCGACCGCACGACGACCCACGGGCTGGAGTCAAACGCGTTTGACATTTTGGCGGCGGCTACCTGCATGTTCATGCGCGAAAGTCCTTCAACTGGTTGAGGATGTCGAAACGCGCGCTTCGCAGCGGCGGGTCCTTCGGTGTTGGGTTCTCTTCAAGCTGGCGCTCCCGATCTGCTAGGCGCCGCGCCCGTTCCAGCCGGTCCTGCTTCTCGCCTTCAGTTTCGAAATGCCGGATCGGCACGCCCTTCTTCCTGATCGCGTCGAGCACGGTGCGCAGCTCGTCATCGCTCAGTTGTGCCTTGAACGTCTGGCGCTTCCCGTTTTCCAGTAGATCGATCGCCCAGCCCCATCCGCCCCGGTAGTATTCGATCACGTGGACCGGCCGCCGATATTTGAAGCGCTCGTCCCGGCCCGTGGTTGCCAGCCGTTCGGCGTTCGACCGCCCGAGCAGCCGTTGCGCCATCCGCAATTCTTCCGGGTCCAGGCCGGTCAGTGCCGATGCCGGCTGGTAGCCCGCCAGCAGCTTTTCGGCCATGCGCTGAATTTCATCTTCCGATAGGTCGTCGCTCATTCGTGCCTCGTTCGCCGATCATTCGCCGAGCCGTCGGGATACTCACAGGGGGGAGAGAAAAGAGACAGGACAGGAGAAAGGTGTCTGTTTCTTATTGGTGTTCATTTTCGCCCACCCTTGAACCTGTAGACGGCGGGGCCGTGCTGACGGCTTGCCGGCCTCACTTCCTCGATCACATCCTTGTCGATCAGGTATTGGCGGGCGCCAGCAAAGCGATGCCGACGCCAGCCGCCGTCAGGCATCTCTTCTGCCATGGCGTTGGCGATCACGAAGTCGCGACCCCAATGGTGACGCCGGAGCTTGGTAAGCAAGATGAAGGCGTCGGAGTTGTCGTCCATGAGGTTGTCGACTTCATCAGCGGCGAACACGACCCGAGGCCCGTAGCCGAACCAGTTCTTGCCCTCGACTTCGTAACCCCAGGCCGAAGCCACCACCTTCAGGACCTCTTCGGCGGGCAGCGCTGGATAGAATTCTTCTCGGTTGTGTTGCATGGCCGCTCTCATCAGCTCTTCGATGTTTCCGCAGTGCCGGGCAAAGATCATGCATTGCCGCCACAAGGTGTCGTTGCGGTTGCCTTCCCGGGTTTGGGACTTGCTGGCCGGAGCCGGAATGTCCGCCACGGCGGACAAAGTCAGGTCTGGCACGTTGTCGTTGGTCAGAGGGACAGGCGCGGCCACTGGCAAACGCCGCATGACGGGCAGGCTGTCCAGGTCGTCGAGCTTGCCGAAAACTATCTCATAGGTGCCGCGCGATCCGCGCGACGGCGGCGCCACGACATAGCCATGACCAAGGATGTCGATCGGGACAGCAGGATCAGGGCGAATGCGACGCCCCTCACCGTTGTGCCTGTACCAAGCCTGAAAGTTGCCCGACCCGCTTCTGACGATGAAAGGACTCGGGCCGTGCTTCGCCAGACCGTCAGCAAGGATGCGCTCGTCCGGCGTATCAACGTCGAGCACTGTTATCTTATTACGCTTGCATGCAAGGCCGATGGCGTCATGACCGGGGAACTTGATCGCCAGTTGCCCGCTCACCTTGGACCCGAGCTTGAGATAGCCCTTCACGGCCGGCTTCTTGTCCTTCCCGACGATCGACACCGGGAAGGTAGCAATGCCGTGTTCAGCGTAGACAGGTTGCCATTCCGCGAAGACGCCGCTCAATGCGCCCTCGCCTGGATGAGGTTACTTTCCCTGATCGCCGCGACCGCTTCCGCAGCGGTGAGCCCGAAGCGCTGGCGGAGTTGCGGCACCGCCGCCTTGGACCGGTCCGCGCCGCCAGCGGCGAGCCAATGCGCGGCGGCTTGCACGCCCCCGCTATCCTCTTTTGCATCCGTCATGCGGCGACCGCCATGTCTTCGAGGATGCTGACCTCTGTGTGAAGCACATAGCGCCCATGGTGTCCGGCGAAATGGCCGCCGTGGCTTTCGTGGATCGTTTCGATGACGAAGCCGAGCGCCCTCGCCTTGTGCACGTAGTCCGACCAGCGAGGCCCGGGATGCGTGATCGGAGTGCAACCACCCTTCCCGGCATCGATGAGCTTCTTAATGGCCCAGGCCACGCGACCATCCAACCGCATCGTGGCGCCGTCAGGCTCGACCTTCACAAGGATCGTGTACTTCATCCTCACGCATCCTTTCGGCCGTTCATCGCCATGCGCAGCCCGAGCCTTGCAGCGATAGGCGCCACCGGCACAACAATCTTGCCGCCCATCCGGATCGTGTCGAAGTCACCGCGCTTTGCCGCGTCGTAAGCGGCATTGCGCCCCAAGTTGAAGAAGACCTTGCCGGCATCCTTTACCGACACGGTTGGTTTGGAGAGCGCTTCGTCGAGGGTCAATTTTGTTCCCTTTCCATTCACCACAAAGATACCAAACATGTGTAGAAAACCCTTCTAGGCCCAAACTGTCTTGCCCGCAACCGTTTTGTGTGTAAGTTACAGCCGAAACCTGTGGGAAAGTTAGAAATGGCGAGACCGAAGCTAGGCAAGGGCGACAGCCAGCGCTTGCAGATGGTCATCAGTGACGAAGAGCTGGAAGCGATCGAAGAGTGGCAGCACAACAACCGAGTGAAGAGTAAGTCGGACGCCATCCGCCGGTTGTGCCGTATCGGCCTGTTGGTCGACTCCGCCCTTGAGGACATCGTCGACTCCGCCACCGCTGGCGTAGAAATTTTGTCGGATCACGCGAGCGCGTTGACGACGGTCTATCGGGAGCTGTTCAACGACAAGACTGCCGACCTAAAATACGGAGCCGAAGAAGTATCCCAGGTCGTGGAATTTGCGAGCCAGATGGCGCGCGACGCCGAGGAAGGTATGGGCGGCCTCCACCACATGCTCTTGGCCCTCTACAATGCGATTGCTCCGATTGCGGACGCGCGGACCTTCCAGAGTGGGGTCAAGGCGTCGGAGGAGCGATTGGCCGAAGCCAATGCCATCGCTGACAAGGCTTCCGAAAAAAAGGCCGAGCGAGACGACAACAGGTACTTTCACATTGCGATGATGTCCTCGCCAATGACCGTCGAAGACCGCCGGAAATACGAGGCGATGTCAGAGGACGAGCAGGATGCATATTGGGACAAGCTGATCTCTGCCTTGAAGGCCGAGGAAGAAGCCGACCCCCTGGCATTTCGAGAACGGTACTACATTAAGATGTTCTGGCAGAAGCCTGGCTGGGCAGCGCGCCTGCGCGAAAGCGGTGGGTCTCCCTTGGTTTACATGAAACTCGATGAGAGCGACACATGAAAGGCCACATCACCGAACGCAGCCCGGGCAAGTGGGCCATCGTCCTTGACCTCTATGACGAGGCTGGCAAGCGCCGCCGGAAGTGGCACAGCTTCGAGGGCAACAAGCGCGGAGCGCAGGAGGAATGCGCCCGCCTCGTCGCCGAAATGAAAAACGGCAACTACATTGAGCCGACCAAGCAGACCATCGCCGAATTTCTGGAAGAGTGGCTGAGGTTCATTAAGCCGTCGGTCGCGCCGAAGACCTTCGAGCGCTACACCGAGATATGTCGCAGGGGACTGGTCCCGCTCATCGGCACAGTGACCCTGGCCAAGCTGAAGACCGACCGCATCGACGCCGCCTTTTCCGAGGCATTGACAAAGCCCCGCACCGACCACCGCAAGCGCAAAGACGGCGAGGAGGCCAAGCCTCTGCTCCCATTGGCGCCCAGGACGATCCACCATTACCGGCGCGTACTCATAAAGGCGTTGAGCCAGGCAGTGACTTGGGAGCGGCTTTCTCGCAACCCAGCGGCTGCTACGACGCCGCCGAAGGTCGAGCGCAAAAAGATGCTCGCATACGACGCTGCGCAGACTGCGCAGCTCATTGAGGAGCTTCGGCCGACCAGAATGTTCATCCCTATGCTGCTGGCGGTGAAGTGCGGCCTCCGGCGCGGTGAGATCCTGGCCTTGAGATGGCGCCACGTCGAGCTTGGCGACAACCTCCGTCAGTTGTCTATTGTCGAGAGCGCCGAGCAGACCAAGGACGGTGTGCGCTACAAGGAGCCGAAGTCAGGTCGAGCCAGAACCGTGGCGCTTTCAGCCGCGACAGTCTCCGAGTTGAAGGCTCACCGGACGCGACAGGCAGAAGAACAGTTGCGCCTTGGCATCCGTCCCGACGCGGACAGCTTTGTGGTAGCCCAGGTCGACGGCCAGCCGCTGCAGCCTCGCTCACTGACGCACGAGTGGATTCGCGTGCTCGGCAAGACGAAGCTACCCCGTATCCGCTTCCACGACCTACGCCACACCCATGCCTCTCAGATGCTATCTGCCGGCGTCCATCCAAAGGTCGCCAGCGAGCGCTTGGGTCATTCGACGATCGGCATCACGCTCGATCTATATTCGCACGTCATGCCGGGAATGCAGGCCGACGCGGCCGAGGCGGTTGACGCAGCGATCCAGAGCGCGGTAAAGCCCGGTAGCTAAGCTCGTTCGGTAGCAAAATGGTAGCAACGGCCGAGTAGGCTGAGCGCAAAACACCAAAAAAGCTAACGAAAACAAGGCTTGGAGGGATGGCCGAGCGGTTTAAGGCACCGGTCTTGAAAACCGGCGTGGGCGCAAGTTCACCGTGGGTTCGAATCCCACTCCCTCCGCCATAATATAAATAAAAACAGGACGTTAGACGCGCCGAAACCGGGACTTGCCATAACGCCTCGCCCCGCAATTCGAATTTGATCCAGCCGCTTCCATTCCGTTAGCCGCCGCTGAATTAGTGCGGCGCGTTAACCGTTCGTAGACCGCGCTGTCCTAATTTGAGACAGCGCGGTCAACTAACTACCCCTGGCTGCGCCGGCGGCTCCGGCAACCCAACCCCTACGGCCGGTCGGAGCCGCCACCCTCGCCTTATATACCAGCAATGGTTGAATCAACTGTTATCACACGTGCTTTCCAGTGCGCTTTCGTGATCGTTAGACTTTGATGGATCGGGAAGTCACAGATTTCCGGTTTCGATTTGGAACCTGGCCACAGGTGAGTTCGGCCATTGTCGACGGCTTGGAAATTCTGCTTCCAAGACCAAGCCCCTGAAAGGATGAGGCCGCCCGCCTTTTTGCATTAATTGCGCGACCGCTGATGTGGTCGTAGATTCGCAGGTGTAGGGACGGTGCAATCCCACGCACCGAGCGGGTACATGAGCCCTGCACCCGCCGTCGACTGCGGATGGACCAGCGGCGGCGGGAGCGCAGGCAACTGAAGGGTTCAGGCTATGCAAGCCGTTTGTTACGCGCCCAGCGCATTCTGTGTCTTGTCGGTCCTGGTCAACATCGCCATCGCCTCAAATGTGCTGGGGCTGTTTGCCGCGACACGCCTTCTTGTGCTGAGGGTTCGCGTGCACTCGGTCGGACAGCTTCAACGCGCCTAGTCAGTCAGCTAAAATGCGGACGATCCTCGCCGGCCTGTGCCTGCTGGCCGTTCTTTCCAATGGCGCGCTGGTCGCCACGTCGAGCGGCATTCTCTATCAGCAGGAGAAAGCGGCTGACGGGGCAGTGTGTTCCTATTTCACCGGAACAGGAACGTTCACGACGCCGAGCTATGCCGTGACCGGATGCCCGCGATTCATCATCGTTGACCGCTAGGGCCTGCCCCCCCTCTGCCCTCGCCAGCAAATGGCCGTCGCCGCCTGGCATGAACCGAGTCGGGCGCGAGGTAGGCCGCACCCGACTTGTGTTCCCCCCTTTTAGTGCTTCCTTCGTTCATATGGATGTGTTCCGCCTGCATGAGCAGGCGCATACTATGTTGGAGCCGGTTGCCGCTTTCCTCGCAGCAACGTCGGTAAGGCCCGGCGCCCCTCTGTCACTGTCCCCCGACAAGAGCGCGCCGGGCTGCTGCGCTTCTAGCCATTAGCAGGGGAAAACGTTCCCGCGGGGTTTTGTTGCAGAGTCGCTAATATTACGTTCGTCTCAGCCGGCTTGCCCCCCAAACCCCAAGCCGGTTAGGCCCGGCGGTCAGTCGAATCCACCCCAACAGACTGTCGGGCCGCAGGCAGCGCGAGCGACGAGCTCCCGGCCGAGAGTGGGTCTTGCCATAAGGCCGCCGCCTGACGCCTGCGAATCATCAGGCAGGCTCAGCCGCCGATCGCGCTGTCTTTTATTAGCAGATGCTTGTTTTCATGCCGAAGCAGGATCATCATGCAAGCCGCGCGGGGATTGCAGGGGTAGAGCTCATGGAATTCGCGGTTTGCTACGACAACAGCGGGACCGTCCTTGCGTCTTCGATCTTCCTTTGCGCCACCGCGGTTTTCATAATCGCGGCTGCTCTCGCCGCTGGTCGGCTGATTGCAACGCGGGCTCGGGTTCCGCCTGCGGCGCTGACCGTCTGGTGAGGTCGCCAATAGTCATGGCGACGGCGTGCGCGCCTCATGCCGGCAGTCCTCTGGAGAAGCTGGACTAAGCGTGATCTCCGACGAAAAGCCGGACAGGCTACTCCCCGGCCGTCGTCGAAGGCTTCGGTGCGCCGTAGAACTGCACGCCAAGCCGCTCCTTGCGTCGCCAGCGCACCACCGTTTGATAGGTGACTGCATCGTCGGGCACGTGCAGCAGAAACCGCTCCGGCACGACGGCGTCGGAGGGAACGCGCAGTTCGGCACCCCGCTCATGCTGATTTCGCACGGAACAACCAATCGCCGGGTTGTCCGGACTCGCAACTATCGTGGCCTCCTTCAGGACAATCTCGCGCGGATGAAGGCGGCGCTCTCTTCTGGGTTCGTCGGGTTCCATCGCGTGTCTTGCCTGATCCGGAATCACCCTCGCGGCAGGTGCGCCTTCATATTAGCCGGCGCTTTATTGGTCTGCCAGCCGCCCGAAGTTGAATGATACAGCAAGGACAATCGGCTGCGCTACCGGCAACGTCGCACGCTAGACCCGTGGTGCACGCAATTGGTGGCCGCCGGGCTCCGGCCGACCGCCTGGATCATTCACCTGATGGATATCGGCCGTTCAGCTTTCGAAATGGCGCGACCGATCGAGGTCCGGGATGAGCCCGGGCTGGCTCGGCGGCCACCCCAGCAATTCCCTGGTCCGCGCGCTCGAGGCCGGCCAGCCCAGACCGAAGAAGTGGCCAACAAAACCAAAATGGCCGGCTGCCTCCTCGTGGGTCTTGGCTACCACAGGGACGCCGAGGCGCCGGCCGATGACATCGGCGATTTCCCGCGTCGACACACCCTCGTCGGCGACGGCACGGGCCGGTTAGGTACCGTCGACGGCGATGGCGCCAAGCGCATCGCAATCAGACCGACCCCGAGCAGGTCTCGACCTTGCCGAGGTTGAAATTGACGATGCCGCCGATGCCACCCAGTCCGCCAGCGCCGGCGTCGCCCGAAATGCCCTTGGCATCGCCGCCGTCACTGCTTCGATTCGTCGACATCCACTCAGAAGGCGATCTTCAGGCCCAGCTTGCCGGCGACGGTCGTGCTGTCCGCGGACCACTTGCCACGAATTTCGGAGCTGAGCGTGGTGGATCCCGTCATCTTCAGATTGAATCCGGAGTACAGCGCCACGGAAAAGTCCGCGTCCTCGAATTCGCTTTCCTCGCCCTCGACGCTGGCCGTGTTGGAGTAGCCGAAACGCTGCTGGAAATCGGCCCGTGCGTAGGGGCTGATCACCATGCCATTGCCAAGCTGGAAATCGGCATAGATGCCGGGTTCGAATTTGACCGCACCGAAGGACAGGTGGCTCTTGCCGTAATCGGTGCCGAAGCTGTCCTCATATCCGTCGCCGGTGAAAGTGACGCCCAGCAATCCACCGCGCAGATCGAAACGGACCCGGTCGGTCATGTTGAAGATGCGTCCAACAGACCCGGTGATCGCATAGCCCTGCGTGTCATAGTTGCCGGAGCCGCTGTCCACATTCTCGACGTCGGTGTTGCCGAGGAATGCGGACACCGCCACAAGCGCATAACTCGTATCATGGCGATAGAGTCCATAGCCGCCAAACATGCCGCTTCTGTTGGTGGCATCGCCGCCGCTGGAAAAGCGGCGGTCGTCGACACTCACCTCGGCCGAGGCATAGCCGCCAAACAGGCCTATGTTGAGCCCATGCTCATTATCGAAGCCGAAATGCCTGGCGGCATTGAAATCCACGCTGACGGCAGCGGAGAATTCATCGACATCGAAAGGTTGTCCATCAATTGTGTCGAAGCTGTTCGAAATCCTGAAGCCGTCATGTTCGGTGTGGGCAAGCTGGCCGGAAGCGAAAACGCCAAAAGGCGCCGTCTGGGCTGGTGCCGGCGGAGCCGCCTTGGCCGGACCGACATCCGCTTCGACAATGTCGTCAACAATGTTGTGAAGGGCATCCAGAGACGTGTCGACAATCGCGCCGTTGGCCACTCCGCCAAGATAACAGTTGGCGTCTAGGCCTTCAATGATGCAAGCATTGGCTTTCGAAGGCATGAAGGCCAATGCTGCGCCAATCGAGAGCGCGCTCGCGGCGCACAGGCGCAGAAGCCAATTCGCTGCTTTCATTTTCGTGTCCCCGTACTTAAAGTTTTACTCAAACAGTCGGTGCAAGCTATGCGATTGAATTCTCCAAGAACAACGATCAGGCGCCCATAGATACGATTTCGACATACTAGCAGAAAATCGATCGAAGATCATAGTAACTCACTTTGACCGGTCACGGTCTCGCCCTTCCTTCGAGAGGGGTTCTGATGTAAAATTTTCAGGTCTTCGAAGATGCGGGTTCGGCGCGCAAGGGCCGTCATGGGGTGAGCGCTTCGGTGGCCCGAAGACTGTCGCCAACTGAGACGAGCTCGCGTCATGACCTGTGCCCCCTTCCTGCGCATCGTGGCGGTTCTGCTCTTCTCTTGTCTCGGCTTGATAGGCGTTTGGGCGGCTGCCGTGGAAGAGCCGACACCCCAGCCCGCCAAGCGGCTGGCAATCGTCATGGGCAATTCCAACTACCAGAGCGCCCGCCTCCCCCATCTCGCCAATGCCGACAACGACGCCAGAAGACTTTCCGAGAGCCTGAAAAGGCTGAACTTCGACGTCCTGACCGGAACTGATCTTTCGTCCGACGGGTTTGCACAACTCTTTCAGCAAGCCGACGCCAAGCTCGCGACCGCCAGCGCGGTGCTTATCTTTTACGCCGGTCACGGCGTGCAGCTTCAGGGCGAGAACTTTCTGTTGCCGGTCGACACGCCCGACGCGCAGAACCTGGAGCAGCTGACCGCGCGCGCCATCAGGCTCAACGACGTGATCGCGAAATTTGCCAGCCGTGAGCGGCAGACCTTCATCTTCCTCGACGCCTGCCGGAACAACCCGGTGGGCAAAGGTGCCAGCGTCGCCGACGGTCTGGCGCAGGTCGAAGTGGGGGAGAATACTTTTGTCGCCTTTGCCACCCAGCCCGGTAACACCACGGTTGACGGGGCCGGCGACAACAGCCCCTTTACCACGGCCCTGCTGCAGAATGTCGAAATCCCGGGGCTCAGCATTTCCGACATGATGATCCGCGTGCGCAACGAGACCGAGACGCTCACGCTCGGCCGTCAGGTGCCTTGGGATCAGTCGAATCTGCGAGAGCAGTTCTATTTCACCGAACAGCAGGTGCTCGATCCGGCCCAATTGAGCGCCAGCCTTTCGCGTATCCTGTCGGATCCGGTCGCGAAGGAAAAACTGCAGGTCGAGCTTGCTTCCAACGATCTGCAGACGGCTGTGATCATCGTCGGGCAGACATTGCGATCGGTCGAGATCACGCCGCCGGCCGGCCCCTCGGTCAAGCCTGCCGGCACGCAGGTCGCCAGCCTCGAGGGCGCCAAGCAAAGCGTTGTCTCCGGCCTCGAAACGCTGATCGTCGGCAAGTCGGCCGGCGAGCCGGACGAGGAAAAGGCGACAGACCTGGCGCGCAGCATCCAGACGGAGCTGCGCCGATTGGGCTGTTACCGCGCCACCGTCGACGGGAATTGGGGCAAGGGTTCCGTCCGCGCCCTCACCAGCTACTACAGGAACACCAGGCGGATCGCGTCGACGACCGAACCCACAGTCGAGCTCCTGAGCGACCTGTTCTTGCAGTCGGGCCGGGTGTGCAAGGATCCGGTCGTCGTGCAGAAGGCCAAGCCGGCCAGGATCTCGTCCGACACGGCGCCCGAGCGCGGCAAGGCGACTGGCCGAAAGGCCGCAAGGTCCTCGAAACCGCAATCCTCGCGGCCGGCTGCCCCTCCCCCTGACATCAGTGGCGGGATCGGCATCGGCGGCGTGTTCTAGCGGCGCCACAATATCTATTGAGCGTTTATGCGCATCTCGACGCGGCGGTTGACCGGATCGTACGGATTGGCGACCCGCGGATGCGTTGCACCAAGACCAACGGGCGTGACGCGCGACGCCTCGATGCCGTTCGACAGCAGGAATGCGGTCACCGACTCGGCACGGCGTTCCGAAAGCCCTTTATTGTAGGCGGGCGAGCCGGAGGCGTCGGTATAGCCTTCGACGACGAAGCTCTGGGCCTTCAGACGATTGTCCTTCAGCGCCTTCGCGAATTCGCCGAGCTTGGCTTGCGCGTCCGGCATGAGTTCGGCGGAATCGAGGTTGAAATTGATCAGCATGTCCAGCCCGGCCGCCGCCGGCGCGTCCGCCTTGCCGTCGCATTCGGCTTCAGCGCCGACGCATATGCCGCGCGACTGGCCGAGATGGGCTGTGCTGGCGAAGAACTTGATGATGTCTTCCGACGATTGCGCCGGACCGGCAAGCGAGCTCGAAGGCATCAGCCCCGCCGCCAGAACGAGGAGAGAGATGGTCGCGCGCATGGCCGCCTCCGGTATCGCCGTCACGGATCGAACCACACTGTCACGCAACGGATGACCGGACGATGTGACGCATCTCACATACAGGCAAAAAGGCCCAAATACCGCGGTAGCGGGCGAAGGTCGCGCCCGCCGTTCGACGCTGCCCCTAACCCCTGTCTGGTTGATTTCTCAGACAAAATATGTTGCTTGTCGCGCCCATGAAAAAGCTCTGCCTCTTGGTTCTGGCGTGCCTGACGCTGGCTTGGCCGGCCAAGGCGATGGACAATGCGTTGCGCGCCGGTCTCCTGAAACTTGATCCACAGACCCGGCTCGAACAGCGATGCGATGCCGAAGTGCTCGACCGGATCACCCATGACGATAAAAGCTTCAAGGCCGACCGGGTGGTCGCCTACGCCTTTGCCACGCCGGAGATGAGCGCCGACGCCATCAGAAGTCCGGGCGCGGCCTTTCGCAGCAAGGGGCAGTGGTACCGGCTGAAGTTCAAGTGCCAGACCGCGCCCGACCATATGCAGGTTCTGCAGTTGCGTTACCGGATCGGCGACGAGATCCCGGAAACCGATTGGGCGAAGTACAACCTCTACGACTGAGGTGCACTTGCACCAGCCTCTCGGCGACCCTGCGATCCCGATCGCCGATCGATCAGCCTTGCCGAAAGAACCCGCCTTGCCGACCTTGTTCCGGGCAGTGACTTGACGTGCACGAACCATACACGTTAGGGCGTCTGGACATTCGACGACCGATACTCGGCGAACAGCAAAGGGCCTCCAGTCGATGGACATTTTCAGCGCCGCAAGCCTGACCGCCCTTCTCCAGGTCATTGCCATCGATCTCGTGCTGGCCGGCGACAATGCGATCGTCATCGGGCTGGCGGCCGCAGGTCTGCCCACCGAGCAGCGCAAGAAGGCAATCCTGATCGGCGTCCTGGCGGCAACGGTGCTGCGCATCCTGTTCGCCGCGGTCACCGTCAAGCTGCTCGCGATCGTCGGCCTGCTCTTGGCCGGCGGCATCCTCCTGCTCTGGGTGTGCTGGAAGATGTACCGCGAGCTGCGCACCTCCCATGCCGACGAGGAGGAGGCCACAGAGGCGCTGTCCAACACCGACTTCGACAGCGACAGCAAGATCGCCGGCAAGGCGCCGCGCAAGACGCTTGGCCAGGCGGCATTGCAGATCGTCGTCGCCGACGTGTCGATGTCGCTGGACAACGTGCTGGCTGTCGCCGGCGCGGCGCGCGATCATTTCTGGGTGCTGGTCATCGGCCTCGTGCTGTCGATCGGCCTGATGGGCCTTGCGGCAAGCTTTATCGCCAGGCTGCTGCATCGTTATCGCTGGATCGCCTATGTCGGCCTGGCGATCATCCTCTATGTGGCGGTCGACATGGTCTATCGGGGCGTGTTGGAAGTGTGGCCGCATGTGAACAACGCGGTGGGCTGACGTTTAATATCCGTCATCGCCGGGACTGGGGCCGGCGCAATGCGTTTTGCCGCAGGACGGGCCAGCCCATACCAATGCCGCAATTAGTGTGGTATTGCGCCCGCCGATCCCGAAAAGCCCGGAAAACCTTATGTCTGCCCCTCGCGTCAGTTTCGTCAGTCTTGGATGCCCGAAGGCGCTCGTCGATTCCGAGCGCATCATCACGCGGCTGCGCGCCGAAGGCTATGAGATCGCCCGCAAGCATGACGGCGCTGATCTTGTCGTGGTCAACACCTGCGGCTTCCTCGATTCCGCCCGCGACGAGTCGCTCAACGCCATCGGCTCGGCGCTGTCCGAGAACGGCCGCGTCATCGTCACCGGCTGCCTCGGCGCCGAACCGGAGGTGATCCGCGAGAAGCATCCCAACGTTCTCGCCATCACCGGACCGCAAGCCTATGAGAGCGTCATGGCGGCGGTGCACGAGGCGGCGCCGCCCAGCCACGACCCCTACATCGACCTTTTGCCGCCGCAAGGCGTGAAGCTCACGCCGCGCCACTACGCCTACCTGAAGATCTCCGAGGGCTGCAACAACCGCTGCACTTTCTGCATCATCCCGGCGCTGCGCGGCGACCTCGTTTCGCGGCCGGCTGCAGACGTGTTGCGCGAGGCCGAGAAGCTTGCCAAGGCCGGCGTCAAGGAGATCCTCGTCATCTCGCAGGACACCAGCGCCTACGGCATCGACATCAAGTACCAGGCCAGCATGTTCGGCGACCGCGAGGTCAAGGCGAAGTTCCTCGACCTGGCCGAAGAACTCGGCAAGCTCGGCATCTGGATACGCATGCACTATGTCTATCCCTACCCGCATGTCGCCGACGTCATTCCGCTGATGGCGGAGGGCAAGATCCTTCCCTATCTCGACATCCCGTTCCAGCATGCCTCGCCGCAGGTGCTGAAGAACATGCGCCGCCCCGCGCATGGCGAAAAGACGCTTGAGCGCATCCGAGGCTGGCGCGAGGTGTGCCCGGATCTCGCCATCCGCTCGACCTTCATCGTCGGCTTCCCCGGCGAGACCGACGAGGATTTCGAAATGCTGCTCGACTGGCTGGACGAGGCCAAGATCGACCGCGCCGGCTGCTTCAAATACGAGCCGGTCAAGGGCGCCCGCTCCAACGATCTCGGTCTCGAGCAGGTGCCGCAGGAGATCAAGGAGGCGCGCTGGCATCGTTTCATGCAGCGCCAGCAGAAGATCTCGGCCACGCAGCTCGCCAGGAAGGTCGGCAAGCGCCTGCCGGTGCTGATCGACGAGGCGCATGGCACGTCGGCCAAGGGCCGCACCAAATATGACGCGCCGGAGATCGACGGCTCGGTGCACATCCAGTCGCGCCGCCCGCTGCGCGCCGGCGACATCGTCACCGTCAAGGTCGATCGCGCCGACGCCTACGATCTTTACGGCTCTGCGGTCTGACCGCGTTTCGAATTCGCCGCATTTACTACAACTTGCGATAGGTCCGGCCTCCGTATCCCGTTCCATCGCGATCCGCGCTATGCGTTCCGGACCGTAGATGCGAGGGTCGCATGGACGCCAGACCGGCGCGGCAGGACTATATCGCGACGCTGGACCTGTTGCGGCTGGCGGCGGCGCTTGCCGTTGTATTCTTTCACTATTTCTTTCGCGGCGCGGCTGCTGGCGATCTTGCCGGCGCTGGCTTTGCGGATGTCGCGCCCATCGCCATCTACGGCTATCTCGGGGTCAATCTGTTCTTTCTGATCAGTGGCTTCGTCATTGCCTGGTCAGCGGAAAGCCGCGGCTGGGAGCAGTTCGCGATCGCGCGTTTCGCCCGCCTCTATCCCGGCTTCGCGCTGTGCATGACGATCAGCTTCGCGGCAATCGTCTCTTTCGGCGCGCAGCTGTTTTCGACCTCCTTGGCGCAGTATGCAGCAAATCTGTCGATGGTGGCGCCGGTCTTCGGCCAGCCTTTCATGGACGGCGTCTACTGGTCGATCTTCCTGGAGCTGATCTTCTACGGCTGGGTGACGCTCGCCATGGCGACCGGGGCTTTCCGGAACCGAAAGCTGCAGCTGATCTTCGCCTGGCTGGCGATCTCCACGTTGAACGAGGTCTTCATCGGCAGCCGCGCGATCAGGCTCCTGTTCATCACCGAGTTCGGCCCACTCTTCGCCGCCGGCCTGCTGGTCCACCACCTTCACGCGCATGGCCGTTCAAGGCCCGCCTTGCTGCTCCTCGCGGCTGCGTTCCTGATCTCCAGCTGCACCATCACCGTGACCCAGCAGTGGATGCTGGAGGCCTATGGCGCCGCCGTTCCGACCGCCAATCTAGTGGCCGCCAATGTCGTCATGCATGGCGCGTTGATTGCCGCTGTCTTGCTGCGCGGCCAAATCAGCTCGTCCTCGCTGACATTGGCGCTCGGCGGCCTGACCTATCTGCTCTACCTCCTGCACCAGAACGTCGGCTATCTCGTCATCAACGCCACCACACCGCTGGCCGGCGGATGGGTGGCCGCCTTTGCCTGCGTCGCGCTCATGCTCTTTGTCTGCTCGGCGATCTGGCACTATTTCGAGCGGCCGGCGCAGCGCATGCTCCGGATCCGGCTTGCGCGGGCGGTCGAGGCCGGGCGATTGAGACTGCGCCGCACCACCGCCCAGCCGGCCGAATGAAAAAGGGCGCCAAGCGGCGCCCTTTTGTCTTATGTTCCAATCGCTTACTGCGGCAGCTTGTCGTCGACGCCCTTGACGTAGAAATTCATGCCGAGCAGCGTGCCGTCGTCTGCGACCTCGCCGTCCTTCAGCCACGGCGAGCCGTCCTGCTTGGCGATCGGCCCGGTGAAGGGGTTCCAGCCATCGGCGATCTTCTTGGTGGTGGCCTCGGCCATCGCCTTGACGTCGTCGGACATGTTGGTGAACGGCGCCAGCTTGACGGCGCCGTCCTTGATGCCGAGCCAGACATTGTCCGGCTTCCAGGTGCCGTCGATGGCGGCCTGGACGCGGCTGATGTAGTACGGCCCCCATTCGTCCGTTAGCGAGGTGAGCTGCGCTTTCGGCGCGAACTTGATCATGTCCGAGGACTGGCCGAAGCCGTGCAGCTTGCGCTCTTCCGCCACCTGCAGCGCGGCGGTAGAATCGGTGTGCTGGACGACGATGTCGGCGCCCTGGTCGAAAAGCGCCTTGGCGGCGTCGGCTTCCTTGCCCGGATCGAACCAGGAGTTTACCCAGACGATCTTGGCCTTGAAGTTCGGGTTGATCGACTGCGCGCCGAGCATGAAGGAGTTGATGCCCATCACCACTTCGGGGATCGGGAAGGAGACGATGTAACCAGCGACGCCGGCCTTCGATTCCTTGGCGGCGATCTGGCCGAGCACGTAGCGGCCTTCATAGAAGCGCGCATTGTAGATGCCGAGATTGTCGCCGGTTTTGTAGCCGGTGGCGTGCTCGAACATCACCTTCGGGAACTTCTTGGCCACCTTCACCTCGGCATCCATGAAGCCGAAGGAGGTGCCGAAGATCAGCTTGCAGCCTTCACGCGCCAGGCGCTCGAAGGCGCGGTCGGCGTCGGGGCCTTCCGAGACGTTTTCGAGATAGGCGGTCTCGACCTTGTCGCCGAGCGCCTTCTCCACCTCGAGGCGGCCCTGGTCGTGCTGGTAGGAATAGCCGAAGTCGCCGATCGGGCCCGTATAGACCCAGCACGCCTTCAGCTTGTCGGCGGCTTCGGCCGTCGCCGCCAGCGAAATCGCGGCGGTCGTGGTCATCAGGGCAATAAGCAGTTTTTTCATCGTGTTACCTCTCTGAGTTAAGCCTTGGAGCTTCCCGTCTTTTTGTTGTTGTCAACGATCCGGAACGAATGGCTGCCCCAAGGAAGCCGGCGTGTTCATCATCGTCAGACGCTTGTTGCGCGAGATTAGAACGAGAACCACGACGGTTGCCAGATAGGGCAACGAAGAAAGCATCTGCGACGGTATCGGAATGCCAAAAGCCTGTGCATGAAGCTGGCCGATCCACACCGCGCCGAAGATGTAGGCGCCGGCGAGCACCCTCCACGGCCGCCAGGAGGCGAACACCACCAGCGCCAGCGCGATCCAGCCGCGCCCGGCAGACATGTTCTCCACCCACTGCGGCGTGTAGACCAGCGACAGATGTCCACCGGCAAGGCCGGCGCAGGCGCCGCCGAAGATCACCGCCAGATAGCGGTAGCGGATCACCTGGATGCCCAGCGCATGCGCCGAAGTGTGGCTGTCGCCGATCGAGCGCAAGGTGAGCCCGGTGCGGGTCCTGAACAGGAACCACATGACGGCGGCGGTCAGCACGATCGAGATGTAGAAGACCGGATCCTGGCCGAAGATGAGCTTGCCGACGACCGGGATCGAGCTCAGGCCGGGAATGTCGAGATTGGGCAGGCGCTGGCCGGGCTGGCCGACGAAGCTCGTTCCCATCATGCCGGAGAGGCCGAGGCCGAGCAGCGTCAGCGACAGCCCGGTCGCCACCTGGTTGGTGGCCAGCGACAGCGTCATGACGGCAAAGAGCAGCGAGAACAGCGCACCCACGACGATCGCCGCGAGCAGGCCGATCCACGGCGAACCGGTCAGGTAGCCGGCGCCGAAGCCGCCGACGGCGCCCATGATCATCATGCCTTCGACGCCGAGATTGAGGACGCCGGAGCGCTCGACCACCAGCTCGCCGATCGCCGCGATGAGCAGCGGGGTCGCCGCGGTGGCGATGGTCAAAAGGATGTTGACGGTGATGTCCATCAGCGTGCCTCCTCCAGCTTGGGCGCGGCCTCGAGTTTTGGCGCGGCGAAGCCGATCAGACGAATGCGGTAGTGAATGAGCGTGTCGCAGCCGAGCACGAAGAACAAAAGCATGCCCTGGAAGACGCGCGCCACCTTGTCGGAGATGCCGAGCGCGCTCTGCACGGCCTCGCCGCCGAGATAGGTCAGCGCCAGAACCAGGCCCGCCGCGATGATGCCCAGCGGATTGAGCCGGCCGAGGAAGGCGACGATGATGGCGGTGAAGCCGTAGCCGGGCGATATCACCGGCTGCAGCTGGTTGATCGCGCCCGAGACTTCCGAGATGCCGGCAAGTCCGGCGAGCGCCCCCGACAGGAGGAAGGTGAAGAACACCATGCGGTTGAAGCCGAAGCCGGCGAAGCGCCCTGCCCTCGGGCTGGAGCCCAGCACACGGACCTCGAAGCCCTTCAGCATGCGGCTCATCAAGAGCCAGATCAGCACGGCAGCGACCAAGGCGAAGACGAAGCCCCAATTGGCGCGGCCGGCGTCCGGCATCAGCTCCGGCAGAATGGCGGAGTCGCCGAACTGGATGGTCTGCGGAAAGCCGTGGCCCTGCGGATCGCGCCAGGGACCGCGCACCAGCCAGTCGAGGAAAAGCTGCGCGACATAGACCAGCATCAGGCTGGTCAGGATCTCGTTGGTGCTGAACCGCGTCTTCAGGAGCGCCGGGATGGCGGCGTAGGCGGCACCGCCGAACATGCCGAGGATAAGCATCAGCGGCAGCACCAGCGGCCCTTCGAAGCCGGGGAACACCACCGGGATGATGGATCCGAAGATGGCGCCGAAGATCAGCTGGCCCTCGGCGCCGATGTTCCAGATGTTGGCCCGGTAGCAGACCGACAGGCCGACCGCGATCAGGATCAGCGGAGCCGCCTTGATCGCCAGTTCGTGCAGCTGCCAGACCTGGCTGATCGGCTCGATGAAATAGATCGTGAAGGCATTGAGCGGGTTGACGCCGAGCAGCGCGAACATGATGGCGCCTGCGACCATCGTGAGCGCGAATGCGATGAAGGGCGACAGCACCGAAAACAGCGCCGAGCGCTGCGGGCGTTTGACGAGTTCGAGGCGCATCATGCCGTCTCCAGCGTGTGTTCGGCGTGGCCGGGCTCGGCCCCGCCCATCAAGAGGCCGATCTTCTCGAAGGTCGCCTCGGCGATCGGCAGCGGTTTCGACAATTCGCCGTTGTGCATCACCGCGATCGCATCGGAGATCTCGAACAGCTCATCGAGATCCTGGCTGATGGCCAGCACCGCCGAGCCGCTGCGCGCCAGTTCGATCAGTGCCTGGCGGATGTGGGCGGCGGCCCCCGCGTCGACGCCCCAGGTCGGCTGGTTGACCACCATGACGCTTGGCTTGCGGTCGAGCTCGCGCCCAACGATGAATTTTTGCAGATTACCGCCGGACAATGCCGCGGCCTCCGGATCGGGCGCGCTCTTGCGAACGTCCATCACCTCGATGATGCGCTGGGAAGCAGCGTAAATGGCGGCGCTCTTGAC
>NZ_RZOF01000700.1:0-522 GCF_003998955.1 Mesorhizobium sp. M4B.F.Ca.ET.017.02.2.1
TCGTCGGGATCGTCGGCATGTTCGCATTGACGAAATTCGGCTGACTGACCTGCGAACCGGACAGCAAGGCGGTGAGGTTGTTGATGGGCGCCGAGTTCTGCGCCAACGCCTCCTGCACGGCCTGGCCGCGACCGGTCAGCAGGAGCTGGTCGTAAGCGTCGTTTTCGCCCTGGTTCTGAATGTTCTGCGCCTGGGCGTAGTTATCTGAGCCGGGGCGAATGCCACGGTTGATCAGGTCCGCCTCATTTGCCGCTCGGCGGGCGTCCAGCGCCGGCTGAAGCCGCTTCATGCCGAGGTCCATCAACCGGGCCTCTGTCGCGTCGTTCGACAGGTCGATCGGCTTCGACAACCAGTCTTTCAGAAAGGACGACTGACCAGCGGCCAGCTCGCCGAGGTTGAGCTTGGCCTGGTCGGTCTGATCCTTGATCGCCTGCCCGGTCTGCGAAAGCGTCTGCGTCGCTGTGTAGGTCGGGATGTCGTAGGACTTGCCCGTATAGGGGTCGTTCCACTTATAGGTGCCGG